>JAHDCE010000026.1:2389-15004 GCA_020630045.1 Saprospiraceae bacterium
GACTAAATCACTAGGAAATGAATTTCGAATACACGGAAAAATCCAAGGAGCTACAAGCGAAGCTCGAACGCTTCATGGATCAATATATTTATCCTTTGGAAAAGGATTATTTCGAGTTTACTGTCAATAACCCGTGGAAGGAATTTCCGGAAATGGAGCGCCTCAAAACATTGGCGAAAGCCGAGGGGTTGTGGAACTTGTTCTTGCCCAAAGATTATGGTGATTTGAGTCCGGGACTCACCAATTTGGAATATGCTCCCTTGGCGGAACGCATGGGTCGGGTACTCTGGTCTTCCCAGGTATTCAACTGCTCGGCGCCGGATACGGGCAATATGGAAGTCCTCGCCAAGTATGGCTCTCCCCGTCAACAAAACCGATGGCTCAAACCGTTGATGGACGGAAAAATCCGCTCCGCTTTTTTGATGACCGAACCGGATGTCGCCTCCTCCGATGCGACCAATATCCAAACGTCCATTGTCAAGGAGGGGAACGAATATGTCATCAATGGTCGCAAATGGTGGTCGTCTGGCGCCATGCACCCGGAAACTGAAATTTGTATCGTGATGGGCAAGACCGATCCCGAGGCGAATCGGCTTATCCAACAAAGTATGATTCTCGTGCCGATGGATACACCGGGGTTGGAGGTCATCCGACCGATGCGGGTATTCGGCAACCTCGATTCCCCGGAAGGGCATGCTGAAGTACTGCTAAAAGATGTCCGTGTACCGGAAGAAAATCTCCTAGTAGGTGAAGGCAGTGGTTTCCTCATCGCTCAAGGACGCTTAGGGCCGGGTCGTATCCATCATTGTATGCGACTCATCGGCGCTGCCCAACGAGCGTTGGAATTGATGTGCAAACGTGTAGGAGAACGGGAAACCTTCGGAAAAAAGGTGTCGCAGTACAGTAGCATCCGCCAAGACATCGCCAAGTCGAGATGCGAAATCGAACAGGCCAGACTCCTGACACTCGCCGCCGCTGATAAAATCGACCGCTTCGGTATCAAAGGGGCGAAAGACCTCATCGCTATGATTAAAATCGTGGTTCCGACCATGACTTGCACGGTAGTCGATAGGGCCATCCAAGCACATGGTGGAATGGGTGTGAGCCAAGATACGCCGTTAGGCGGATTTTGGTTGTACGGTCGCTCCTTACGTTTGGCGGATGGACCGGATGAGGTACATATGTATCAGTTGGGTAGGAATACGATTAAGGGATTAGCCAGTAGCGGGCAACATACCGGAAATTAAAAATCCCCCACCACAATCTTGCCCCTCACTTTCCGATTCATCATTTCTTCCAATGCCTTAGGGGTGTCCTCCAAGGAATAGGTCGCGTGGATATAAGGTTTTAGTTTTCCGGCTCCATGCCATTGCATCAATTGTAAGCTGTTTTGAATATTTTCGTTCGGAAATTTCATGGCGAAGTTGCCCCAGAATACGCCTACGATTTGACAGCCCTTCAACAAGGGGAGATTCAAAGGGATCTTGGGAATATCCCCGGCAGCGAATCCGACGACTAAAAACCGGCCGTCCCAAGCGGTAGCACGCAATGCTTTTTCGGCATAATCTCCCCCGACGGGATCATAAACCACATCGACGCCTTTTCCTCCGGACAGCTCCTTGGCTCGAGCTTTCAAATCTTCTTGGGTATAATTGATGGTTTCGTCAGCGCCATATTCCTTGCACAAAGCCAATTTTTCATCCGTTGAAGCGGCGGCGATGACTTTTGCCCCCATCAACTTACCGAGTTCGACTGCCGCCAGACCTACTCCCCCACTCGCTCCTAGTACCAATAGGGTTTCCCCCTCTTTGATTTTCGCACGGTCTTTCAAGGCATGGTAAGAAGTTCCATAGGCCATTAAAAACGAAGCGGCGGTTTTGAAATCCATACCGGGCGGCTTGGGGAATATGTTCTTGGCAGGAACAATCGCTTCTTCCGCAAAACCTCCACTCATTGTAAATCCAAAAACTTCATCACCGGGTTTGAAATGGCGGACGCCTTCCCCGACTTCCAACACAACGCCGGCGATATCATTGCCGGGTGTAAATGGAAGTGGCGGTTTGAATTGGTATTTGCCTTGAATAATCAAGGTATCCGGAAAATTGACGCCACAGGCTTTGATACCCACTTTGACTTCCCCCTTTCCGGGAATACCTATTTCGACATCCTTGTAAACGAGTGAAGAAGGGGGACCGAATGTTTCGCAAACGATGGCTTTCATATGGTTTCGATTTAGTGGATTATTTAACCCTGAGTTTATCTCCGATTTTGATGATGTTATCCGTCAGGCCGTTCAAACGTTTCAGTTCATTCACGGAAATGCCGAATCTTTTGGATATATTATACAATGTATCTCCTGTTTTTACAGTATGGTACACCGCTTCGGTCTCCGGCTCGGGAGCGGGAGTGGGCGGAGTCGGATCAGGTGTATGTGGCTGGGTGACCGTTGGTGGCGCGGGATTCGGATCCGGGTCGGGTGTAACGATGACCGGAGGTGCAGGATCAGGTTCAACCACCACAGGTGCCGGTTCTTCCGGTGCGGGCGGATGAGTCACTACGGGTTCGTGACCGCCGGTATGGCTCGGAACGGTCGGAGCGGGCTTGTCCGTCACCTCGATATAAGCAGCTACAAAAGCCCTTAAATCCTCCTTGGACGCGGATGCTTTGAAGTCCTCCAATATTACAGGAACCTCTTCGCCTCCTTCTGCGATAGAAGGCAATGGTTCTTCTCCTTTTTCCCTGAGTTTTATTTTATACCTCCTAGAAACTTTTCGCCGTAAGGCGACCCTTTGTCCCTCAGCCGGCTCGGTGCCCGGTTTCATGCGGTTGCGCTTATAGAGTTTCCTCAAGGAAATACCATATGTTTGTGAAATACCATGCATGGTTTCTCCTTCATTGACACAATGCCAACGGCTTCCACTTCTCCACCAACGTTTTTTGGTTCTGAGATACACTTTCGCCCCCTCTTCGAATTTGATTTTGCCTTCCGGCAAATCATTGTATTTCCTCAACTTACTGACAGATACTCCCGTGAAGTTAGAAATGGATTCCAGCGATTGCCCTTCGGAAGCGAATACCATTCTGATTCCATTGAATTCGACGACCTCATTTTTAACGATCGGTCTAGCCGGCGGCACTTGACAAGGCTCTATCTCTCCAGGTTCGACCGGTTCAATGGGTTTTGAGTCGTCCTTGTATTTTTTGGGTACTTTACCTTTATCGAATTCATGCAGGTCGTTGGCTTCGATTATTCCGATCAACAATTGAGCGTATCTTGGATTGGTGGCATATCCCGATTTTTTGAGTCCATGCGCCCAGTCCTTGTAGTTCATCACATCCAAGTCGAACAAAAAACCATAGCGATATGCTTTCTTGGGGTCATGGAGAAACTCTGAGTGTGCGATGTAGGAATCTTCCGGTCTTTCATATACTCGAAAACAAGACTTGATCAAGTTGCCTTCCTTGTCATGGTCATCGTCTTCTAAGTAAAAGGTGTCACCATACCAACTTCCTCCGCACTTCATTCCGAAATGGTTATTGGCATATTTGGCCAAACGGCTTTTGCCATCTCCGGACTCCAATATTCCTTGTGCCAATTTGATACTAGCAGGAATTCCGGCACGCTCCATTTCAGACATGGCGATCCGATGGTATTTTTTGATATAAGCGATACGATCCGGGTTGGTGGGATTCAGGTAATCTACAATTTCATATTCCCTTCCATTTCCCATAAGGGGAATTAAAAATAACATGGCCCACATCAACAACCCTTTGTTTCTCATTTTCATCAAATCGTTCATTTTCGTTCTAGTAAGTACAAAGCATAGTAATCGAATAATGATTTTCATAGCCGGGTACTTAACAATCATGATAAGGGATTCGCAAGTTAAACAAATGTCAGGGGAACATCAAACGACCAAACACCGCCGTCTAGTGTATTACTGTTTTCATCGAACGAAAACCCACTTCCTTCCAATTCAAGAACCTAACTAGGGATTATTTGTTACTTTCGGGACAGTTAATTATGAACCTAACGGAAAATATCAATATTTCGCTTCGAGCCATTCGTTCCAATTGGCTACGAAGTATGTTCACTTTGCTGATGATCGCTTTCGGTATCGCCGCTCTGGTCGGTATCTTGACATCATTGGACATCCTGCTGAATACGCTTTCCAGTAATTTTTCGGACATGGGAGCCAACTCTTTCGATATCATACGTAAAGGCGATGGCATATCGGGCAATAGAAGGGGCCGAAGGCAAAAAAGAGGTGATGTGATTTCTTTCAAAGAAGCGACCAAGTTCAAGGAAAGATATGATTTTGACGGTGTGGTGAGTGTTTCTTGTTTTGGAACTTCACTAGCGACTATCAAGTATAAAAACGAAAAAACCAACCCCAATGTATCTGTAGTCGGCGGTGATGAAAATTACCTCAAAATCCGAGGACTGGAACTAGAACACGGAAGGAATTTTTCGGGTACAGAAGTTGAAAACGGAGCCAATAGAATCATTATCGGTAGTGGCATCGTTACTTTGCTTTTTGATGGAAAAGGCGAATCCGCATTAGGAAAAACGGTATCGAATGGCAATGTAAAATACAAGGTCATCGGCGTCCTGAAAAGTAAGGGTGCCAGTATGACCTCCAATGAAGACAAATCCACTGTCATACCATTGAATAACGCCAAACGTTATTACGACACCCCGAATAAAAACTACAATGTTTCGGTCCAAGTCATGGACGCCACCCAAATGGAAGACGCTATCGCCGAAGCCACCGGCGTGATGCGTAATGTCAGAAAATTGAAGGCTGGTGTCGAAAATGATTTCGAAGTCCAAAAAAGTGATGGTTTGATGGATGTCCTCAAGGAAAACACCTTCACCATACGGCTTTCCATCATCATCATCGGACTCGTCATTTTATCAGGTGCAGCTATCGGATTGATGAATATCATGCTCGTATCCGTAACCGAACGGACAAAGGAAATCGGAATCAGCAAAGCCATCGGAGCTACAAAAGCGAATATCCTAAGTCAGTTTTTGACGGAAGCCATCGTAGTATCTCTCCTAGGAGGAATTACCGGTATCATCCTTGGAATTATCGCCGGAAATGTGGTCGCTTATCTGTTGGACGGAGGATTCATCATCCCCTGGATGTGGATTGGAGTGGGTGTGCTGCTCTGCCTTTTCGTCGGTATTCTTTCCGGTTCCATTCCTGCTTACAAAGCGGCGCAACTCGACCCTATCGAGTCTTTGCGTTACGAGTAATTCATATTGAATTTAAAAAGCCCACTTAGGATGGGAATCCTAAGCGGGCATGCTTTTAAAACGGTCTATGGTATAAAAACATGGAAAAGCCTATTGGCTTTTTTCCTTTATCTTTTGTGGTTCGTCGCGAAGGCGGTCCTTCACTTCTTCTTCTATTGAATTTTTAGCACGGTTGAATTCACGGATACCTTGTCCCATGCCACGCATTAATTCAGGAATCTTTCTTCCTCCGAATAAGACCAAAACCAAAATTACAATCAAAATGATTTCAGGTGGTCCTATACCTCCAAATAACAATGATATCTTTCCCATGGTTTATAATTTACTGCAATATTTCTGAAAAAGCAAATAAGTATTTCATCCATAAAAGGGTTATACCCATTTGTTACTACAAATATACAAACGATTAATGAATAAGGTTGAGTATAAACCACAAAAACAAACCACCTGCGTTTCCACAGGTGGCCAAGGTCATTCATTTAGGATAACATCTAATCTTCAAAACTTCAAATTCCAAAAGGATACCGGACGACGCATAACAATCCTAGTATCTCGGAAAGTACTGTAAAAATACCAACACAACAATCCGATTACAGGAACAAAGGCCCAAATGCCTACTAAATAAACCCATAAAGGCGTGCTCAATGTTACAATCAAAAAAGAAGTGATAAAACGGCCTTTTCTCGCATATTTATAGGACAAATACAAATGACAAGCGCTTACGAATTGCCACAGCCCCATCAATATCGTCAAGTAAATCGACCACTTTCCCCCTAGGTTCATCCAAGCGGCTCCTAGCCATCCGGACAACAATACCACCTGCCCGAACAAATCGAATTTCATCCTACGTTCCGAAATCATATCCTTTCATTTGAAGTGTAAAATCCTTCGTCCAAGATGTCATCCATCATTCCACGTTCATCCTCCATTTCATATTCTTTCATGATATTTCGATAATCGTTATAATTCCTAAAAATATAATAGACCGCCATGATTTGAGGAATCACAATTATGTAGATGACAAATGGTATCACACCATTATCCTTTAGATTAAATCCAACAATCGAAAAACCGAATAAAATCAAAAAGTATATGATTATTCCTATCCCATATTTCCAATGCCAAGAACTACGGCGCGCGACATTCACCAAAACATGGAAGAAATGATACACTCCTACCACAAACTGTAACATTAAACCAAAAAGGAGAACACCATTATCCCCAACCAATGGGCAAATTGAAAAGAACACCATCGGTATAATCAATAAGGCTTGGATAATGATATCCGCTCTCCACAATTTTCTATTAATCATTTCCATCTGTCACTATTTTAACGAATCTTGTTTATAAGATGTATTATTGATAATGATTTGTTGCATTACAATTCAAAGATACGTCAAGTTTTCTAAACTTTCAATAATTATTGAAAATACAAGACGGGTTAATTGCGAACCCTCCCGGTAAATAGAGGTTTACTATTTAAAGTAACATTCATATCCTATAACAAAATAAGTCATGAACCTTTCAATCATATCAAAACTAATTGCAGAACGTAGGTCCGTATATCCGAACATGTATATTGATCAACCTATAGAAAAGGCAGTCATCGAACAAATACTAGAAAACGCCAACTGGGCCCCCACTCATAGAATGACCGAGCCTTGGCGATTCAAGGTTTTCCAAGGAGAAAAACTCAAGCAACTCAGCGAATATCTCGGCAACTATTACAAGGAGAATACTCCTCCGGAAACCTTCCGGGAAATGAAATTCAAGAAAACTGTCAAGAAACCATTACAATCAGGTGCGGTCATCGCCATTTGTATGCAACGCGACCCCGACCAAAGTGTCCCTGAAGAAGAAGAAATTGCAAGTGTCGCAATGGCCGTCCAGAACATGTGGTTGAGTTGTGCCGCCCACGGTATCGGAGCATATTGGAGTAGTCCGGCCTCCGCATACAATGCAGACGAATTCCTCGGCCTCCAACCCGGCGATAGATGTCTAGGATGGTTTTATATGGGATATTATGAGGCGGCTCCCCTTCCGGGAAAACGCTCACCAATCTCCGACAAGGTGGATTGGCTGTAAAAATCCGATGTAAACCGGGATGTCAAAGTTTAGTTAAAGGGGATTGAAGAATTAGACCTTGTCAGGAACATGACGTTAAAATGGTGGATTAAATCCGTACCTTGGTACGCCAATTGCGGGTTATTCTTTCGAATATTTGATTAAAATCAAGATGAATAAAATGGAACGTATTTTTCTCATTCTCCTATTCTGTTGGGTCTCCAACTCAGCCTTCGCAGAAGGCATCGAATTTTTCAAAGGTTCTTGGGAAGAGGCCAAAGAAAAAGCCTTGACAGAAGATAAAGTTATTTTCGTAGACGCTTACACAACCTGGTGCGGCCCTTGTAAAAGAATGGCCAAATCGGTGTTTCCGAACAAGGAGGTAGGCGAGGTTTTCAACAAGCACTTTATCTCTTTAAAAATTGACATGGAAAAAGGAGAAGGTCCAAAATTCGCACGTGAATACGGTGTCCGATCTTACCCTACCCTGCTTTGGATCGATGGTAGTGGAGAGCTCGTCCACAGAGCAGTAGGAGCCAAACAACCGGCCGACTTTGTGAAAATCGGTGAAATGGTCGCCCGCAAAACGGATAAGAGTATTGATTTGGCAGAACAATACGAACGTGGCAATCGGGATCCCGAGTTCCTCATGCGATATGTTTCCGCTTTGAATAATGCCGGAAAACCCAGCCTCAAAATCGCTAATGAATATCTAAAGACCCAAAAGGATTTGACGACTGATTTTAATTTGAAATTCATTAAAGAAGCTGTCTCCGAAGCCGACTCTCGAATTTTTGATATGCTCATCAAAAACAAGTCGAAAATTATAGACATCACATCCAAGGAAGACGTGGATGGTAAAATCAAAAAAGCTTGTTCCAAAACCTTGCTAAAAGCCATAGAATATGAGAGTGAGGACTTGCTGATTGAAGCCAAGGAAAAAATCAAGCACTTATCAGACCAAAAAGCGGCGGCTAAATTCGGCACCGATGCCGATTTGAAGTACTACCTCACCACCGGCAACACCAAACAATATTTCAAAGTCGCCAATACTTATATCAAAAAATCCGTGAGTAAAAACCCGGAGGAGATTCATCGAATCGCCGCCTTGACTTATGAAAAGTTACCAACGGACAAAAAGGCGATGGAATATGCCGAAACTTGGGCACAAAAGGCTTTCAAACTGGAAAAGACTTATGATTATGCCATGACTTTAGCCGGCTTGATGTACCTCAACGGAAACACGAAAAAAGCCCTTTCAGTCGTTGACAATGCCATCTCTTTAGCTGAAAAGGAAAATAAACCTTCAGGGAACGCCCAAGCGCTCAAACAAAAAATCAATCTCGATTTATCGAAATAATCCACTTATTTAAAATACCATGCAAAAATTATTTCCAACCCTCCTGCTCCTTTTCACCACTCTCCTTTTGAACGCCCAAGGCGTTTCATTCGAAAATGGCGGATGGGAAGAGGTCATCAACAAGGCAAAAAAGGAGAACCGCCTCATATTCATCGATGCTTACACGACATGGTGCGGGCCTTGTAAAAAGATGTCACGCGACGTATTTACGAAAGATGAAGTCGGCAACTTCTACAATTCCAACTTCGTAAATGTCAAAATGGACATGGAGAAAGGAGTCGGCTTGGATTTGGCCGAACGATACGATGTAAAAGCATACCCAACACTTCTCTTTATCAATTCTGAAGGGGACTTAATCCATAGGGCAGCAGGATATCATGAGCCGGGTGACTTTTTGACACTAGGACAAACCGCCCTCGATCCCAACACCAATATTTCAGCTTTTGAAAAAAGGTATGAAAGCGGCGACAGAGACCCTGATTTCCTCAGAAAGTACACCAATATGCGATATTATGCAGCGGATGGAAGCCATGTTGAAGTCGCCAATGCATACATCGAAACCCAAGACGATTTAAGCACTGAAGAAAACATGGAGTTTATCGTCGGATTCGTAGATGATATTGATTCAAAAGGTTTTCAATACCTGATGAAAAACCGTCCTGCATTCGAAGAAAAATACGGACAACGCAATATCACCGGTAAAATTCAAAACCTGATTTACAATAAAATCTACTACGGTGAAACCAAACCCACACTAGAAGAAATCGAAGGCATTTTCCAAAAGTTCTTCCCTGAAAAATCGGGTGAATTGTATTCGAATTTTAAAATGAGCTACTTTCGCCAATTGGGAGACCGCAAAGGATATGCAGACGCGGCAATCGAACGTTATGCCAAATACGACTGTGACGATTACTCGCAACTCAACGAAACCGCTTGGACGTTTTATGAAGTCATCGACGATAAAGACTATCTCAAGAAAGCATTGAAGTGGGGCAAAAAATCCGTCAAGCTTTCCAACAGATATGAAAACAATGATACCGTCGCTCATTTATACTACAAACTGGGTTGCAAAAGAAAGGCGATGAAATACGCCAAAAAGTCTATCGAATTGGCTCGGGAAAAAGGTGACGATTTTTCCATAACACAAGCTTTGATTGAAAAAATCAATCAAATGGATTAAGTATTTAATAGATTTCATCTATATCCGGAAACCCGATAAGAGTTTTTCTTATCGGGTTTCCTCTTTTTTGGATAAATTCGTGTATTGGTTGATCATGCGATTAAACATACTCGGAACCACAAAGTATTTCCTTTGACCTTCCGGCGGCCGAAAAGCAGGCCTATCTCTTAGCATCAAACATAAAACCACATGACAGGATTCCAACGGATCATGCAGCTCTTCATCTTGCCCGCATTCGCGGTGATTTGGTTCATCATCATTTTGTCCCAACATCTGCATTTCCATCCCTTTTACATGAATGCCATCAAGAATTTTGAGAATCCACGTTATGTATTTTTTAGCTTACTGACTTTCGTCGGATTCGCATTTTGGGCTTCTAAAGGAAAAAATCCTTTCAAAAAATTCACCTCGGCTATCGCCGGATGGCAATTATTGGCTTTTGTATTTTTAAATGTATTCGTCCTTTATGCCATTTTCCACACCGATGCCAATGTTTTCGGTTCTGCCGGGCAAGATGCCGTGCGAGTACTCGGCCGCCTAATCGTTAATCTTGCTGCTTGGTTTATATTGATACTATCAGGGTTTAGTTTGGGCAGTTTTGTTTTAAAGCCCCTTTCGGGAAAATACTCATCAGGAAGTTTCAAATTATTGTCCATCGCCCTAGGATGGAGCATACTCGGGTTCACTTTTATGATACTCGGATTCGTCGGGTTCTTCCACCCATATGGACTTTGGGTGCTCGTCGTTTTATCCATCGCTATCGGCTACAAAAACATCCCCGGATTTCTTAAAAGTCTGTTCATTCAAACTCATGAACAAAAACAAACCAGCCCCTTCATGCTCCCCATTTTGTGGGTGGGTTCCATCACTTTGGTGGTCAATCTTATTTATATGCTCAAACCCTTTCCTATCGGGTTTGACGGAGCGAATGTATATCTCAATATCGCTTCTCTACTAAACGACAGCCAAACCCTTCCCCAAGGAGGAGTGCCATATTTCGGTTCTATCCTTATTGCACTGGGAGAAGGAATGTTTGGCACCGAATCCATCGGAATCATGTTTGCACATATGGCGGGCGTCCTATCCGCCATCCTGATTTATAGAATTGCCAAATTAGTCGTCCCACAAGTATATGCGGTACTTGGAGCAGTATTGTTTTACACGGTTCCGGCGGTCGTCTTTCAATCTTGTATGGATGAGAAAACGGATTTAATCCTGCTTTTCTTCACCCTCTCCTCCATCTTAGGATTGTTAGAATACTATAAAAATAGCAAAAAAGAGTCCGACTCCCCTTCCGCCTTCCGGCGAATAGGATTGTCGGAAGAACAAGGACTTTGGCTCATTACCGGATGGATACTCGGATTCGCTTTTGGTGTCAAATTCTTATCTATTTATATCATCATCGGAGCCTTAGCGCTTATTTTCTATAGAAAAGGAGGCTTGCTTGCAGCCCTAGGTATCGCTTGCTTGTCCTTGGCGGCATTGTTCGTATTGGGGCTCGATCGCTTCGCTTACCTCGGCATCGGCCCCTTCCAAAAATGGGCGACGACCATTACGTTCGGAATCTGCGGCCTCGCCATGCTCGTAATGACCTTCAAAAACCGACCGGAAGTCAAACAAGCATTCAGTTCGATTTTGATTTTTGGCATCGCCGCTCTCCTTGTTTACTCGCCTTGGATCATCAAACACGGAATAGAGCATGGCGGACTCAACTCAGCCGCCCTTTTCATTGGAAAATCGAACTACAAAACCACCACATTCGAAACCAATCTGGCCCACTTCGCCAATCCTGCGGATTTAAAGCCCATGACCGGCAAATTTCTAAAATCAGTTCCACTAGAGACAGATACGCTTCCCGAACGAAATTTCCAAGGAAACCAAACCGGCAAGCCCGACAGCAACAACCAAGAAGATCGTGAAAAGAAAGAGACCTTCGTCCAAGAAGAAATCAAACGATATATAGGTTATGAAAATGGACTTCCCCTTTACCTATCATTACCCTTCGATGCGACTTGGGGGGGCAATATTCCGAATGCACCCTATGTCGATATCGGATTTTTACTGTTGGCATTATTGCCCTTATTTTTATTTTCCCGATCTAAAAAACCACTTAACAATGGAATGAACATTTTATACTTCGCCCTCTTGTTCTTCTCCTTGTTCATTACCATTTTAACCTTGGCCAATTTCCCGGGAAAAATGGAAAAAATCGCCACACTAAATGACAAAATTAACGGTGGAGCCGGGCATCGGGTATTTGATATTTTCCACTCTATTTCTAGTCCATTCCAAAGTATAGCTGATGGTCTTTCCAGTGTAGGATTTTTTGCCGGTATCGTCATCATGATGGCCATTTCAGGATTGGCGATATTCTTATTCCGCACCAGTGAATCCCAATGGACAAAAACAGAGAAAAGCATATTGCTCCTTTTCGCCATCACCGCTTGGATTTGGTTCATCACAGGTAATGGTGTCGCATGGTACGGCTTTACTTCCATTGCCCTAGGCTTTGTACTTATTGCCATTATGATGGCAAAATCTTCCAATATATTTGGTGACCGGACAGCTCTTTTTGGCAAATGGTTCCTAGGAATCGCCGTAGGAACGGCCCTTGCCATTTCTATTTTCTACCGATTGTCCAATCCAACCATGATTGGCGAAAAGAATCAAGGGAAACTTTACTTGGATCCAACCTTTACCAAGTACCCCGCCAAAGGATTTGATACAGACAAGATATTGGATTGGTTC
>JAHDCE010000027.1 GCA_020630045.1 Saprospiraceae bacterium
AAATGGTGGTATTGTTTTTCAATACTCCTTTCATTTGTAAACAGTCTGAAACATAGGGTTCCGCTTGTGCGAATATTGATGTCATATTGACCAAGAATAACATCGGTAACAAAATTAATATTGATATTTGTTTCATGGTTGAATATATTGTTAGATGAATGATAGAATAGGATTTTAATTGCAGTACAGCACGTACTAACATCATACAGGACAAAGTCACGTTTCTTTATGAATAAGGGAAATTACTTCTTACGTATCACCAAGCGTAATCCAATGGCTTCGGCTGCGGGATTTGCCGTCAAGTGTCTTGAAGTACATCGGGTCGAATATTCGGATTCGAGATAAGAACCTCCGCGAGATACATATTTACTTCCGCCCCTGTTTTTATCCGCCGGATAAAGGCCGATTTCCGTGTGACAAACTTCCTTGGCATTGCCTAGCATATCCATTACTCCGTTTGAAGTACCTAGGACTTCCGCTCTACTAATAGATAGTAATTTCCCGGTTCCGTTACGGTGATAATTAATTTTTTCTTTCACATTAACAAAGTCATTGGTATTGATATACCAAAAGTCAGAACTTCCTTTGGCGACATACTCCCATTCCTTTTCTTTGGGAATATCAAAACTCAGTTTCGGGAACATGGCGTTGAGCTTGCTTAAAAATATTTTAATGTTATTTTCAGATATTCCGGTAACGGGTAAATCAGGATTCTCCTTGATGATTTTATGTTCCATTACGAAGTGATATACTTTTCGCGACACTTCGAATTTTCCGATGCAAAAATTGTAATCAATTGATAAATTCCGTTTGGTTTCATCGTTGATGACTTCATCTTCCAAGTCTAAATCGAAGGCTTCCAATCCTGCTTTTTTGATGACAGCTTGGTAGCCGTTTTTATTGATTCCCATTTTCACTTTCCCCTTGGTGATTAAAACGAATTCAAGGAAAATGGTTTTCGCCGTATCCAAATACAATATTTCATTTTCATAGAAATGAGAAAATGACAGTGGGGCTCCATTTACTATACTCGGAGCAGGTTTTCCGGGCGGTTTTTCCTTTGCCATCCCACTAGGAATATCCTTTTGATTATCAACGATTTTATTTTCCTCATCCTTTTCCTCTTTCGCCTTTGGCGGAGTACTTTTTTGAGGACGTTCGATTTTTCCATTTAATTGATTTCGCTTCTTGTTAATCACAACACGAAAAGACCTAGCCGCTTCTTTCAGCATTGAAACTTTCACCTTGTTTTTTTCATCTCCCATTGTAGATTTTATGTTTTCAATTTCATTGTGAATGATAATTGAATCCGCATCTTCCGCAAGGAGTGAATCGACATGTTTGATTTGACCATGGATATTAGAAAAAAAGTATACAGCAAATTTAATTTTTTCTATTTCACCGGCGTAATTTTTCTTCATACCCTTGTCTTCTATACATCCATTCTTTATGGATTCGACAACAGATGCAATCGTATTATTAAGTTGTTTAAACCTATTCTCATCATCGAAGTCACTATAATTGGTATTGTATTTTAATCCTTCGATATCCTTGATGCACTCCGGTGTATTTTCAGCTTTTGCGCATGAATAAGTACAAATGAATATCGATAAACAAATGGATACTATAAATTCAATATGTTTCATGGTTAAATATTTAAAATTTGATAAAGGAATACCGGGACTTCTATTGCTAGAAGTCGAAATATTTTTGTTCTTGTAGGACAATTAGATTTTATACTCGAAATTAGTTTCCTATTATGATATCTGCGGGATCCATTTTCCGGACGGAAAGGGTGGCCATCCAACCGGCAAATAAACTAACGAGTCCTACTCCCAAAAACACAATCAAAATCAACTGTATGGACAACTGGAACAACTGCCCTTCTTGAGCGGGTACATTGAAGATGGTATGACCGAATGAACTGTCTAATCCCAATCGTAATAAAAAGAAAACTACGAAGGCCAAAAGCAATCCCATAAACCCATACAACAATGATTGTAGGGTGTAAACGTTCACAATAAAATTCTCTCCGATTCCGACGGTTTTCATGATACCTATTTGAGATCTTTTTCGCTGGATGGCTTCATACATCAATACAAACAATGATGCAATACAAGCGATGGCTCCGACGATGGCCAATAACAATACGAAACCCGTCAGAATACTCTTTATTTCCATATAATGGCTGATTTCAGATTTGGAAGATGCGGGAATATCAAATCCCGAGTTTTCCAATTCATCATGTATTGGAATAACATCTTCCAATTTATTGACATGGACACGTGCGATGGTATATGCTTTTTCATCGTAAGAAAAACTTTCTTTGGGTTCGAACTTTTCGGTTTCAAGTACGAATTTCGCTTTGGCATCAGCCAATTGATGTAAACGATATAGAGTCGTATAGTCCACTAGGAGTTTTCCGGGTTCCAACCGGTGTGTTCCTACGATATTGAATTTGACGGAAGTCCCTCCTATTTCTTGAGTAATAAAATCCCCGATGGCTCCGATATCTTCTAGTTCACTATCGTGAACCAGTATATCCAGTCTTGAAGTTTCTCCTTGAATCCAGTTGCCTTTTTTCAGGGCGAACGATTGTCTGGGATCGATGGAAGAAGACGGATATAATTTATACTTCCCCGCGAATACTTGCATTTCGGGAATATTGGGAATTACAATGGCGTCATATGTTCCCGAAAGGGTTTCTTCCACCAATTCCCAATCAGAGATACCGGTTTGCCGACCGTCCTTTTTTTGTGCGACTCCGATAAAGTTGTCTTCTCCGTTTTCGTATTTGAGATCGAGCTCCAAATCGTTTTCCAATAATCTTTTTTCAGCCTTGGAAAAGGGCAGTTTTTTGAATATCCTAAAGTAACCGGCGGATATGCTTCCAAGAGACTCTTCCCTATCATTCGATGCGGGCAGGAATATTTTATTTTGTTCATCCTCAACACCATAACCTTTTACCCAACGGTCATAGTGGTTGAGCAACTTAAGGGATCCGAAAACCATTTTTTTCCCTTTACCTACATGTATGGTATCGACGACAGGAACTTCGATTCTCCTTTTTTGTGCTCCCCTTTCTAAAATGACACCGATCTTTTCTCCGAACTCCATTCCGCGAAGGCGGAATTCTTCACCGGAGATTACGAGGCCGCATTTTTTCATGGCTGCCAGGTCGAAGCGGCCTCCGCTTCCCAAGCGTTTCAACTCAGGATCTCCGGGAATGGTGGAAATCAATTTGTAATAATCCATTCCGCCGGAAGGCGATTCTATAAGGGTTCGGAAATTGATATGGGGAATGACCAAATCAACGTCTTTTCGCTGCTCCCACTGTTGTATCATGGCGGCATCAATCCGCAGGTCTTCATTTTGTGTGATGTTGACATTGACGTCAAGTTGTTTGGCCGGGGTGGTTCGCTCTATCCATTCCTTGAATAGAACGACATACCCTTCTCTTAAAGAAAGTAGAATTATGGTCGGCAGACAAATAGTGCCAATGACCAAAATGATAAGCGTTGACGAGCGGGAATTGTGCATTAAATCTTTCCACGCCAATTTTAGGATGAGGTTTATTTTTTCCATGTCGCTATATTATTTGAGGTGATTGACGATATGACTGTATATGTCGGACGGAATCGGTCCGTTAACATCCATCCATTGATTTTTTTCTTTTTTTTCCAATTGAGTTTCAAGCATTCCTTTTTTTAGGACAAAAATCCGGTCTGCATATTCAATGGATAAATGCACATCGTGGGTCACGACGATTACGGATACTTGTCGGCCCGCTTCATTTTCTTTTCGCTTGTAATCCTGAAGGAATATCATGGCTTCATGCGAAGTGTTGATATCAAGGTTTCCGGTAGGTTCGTCAGCGAGGATGATTTTGGGTCGGTTGGCCACCGCCCGGGCTAATGCTCCTCGTTGATATTGTCCTTGGGAGAGTCTCGTTGGTTTAGAAACCAACAATCTTTCCAACTGACCATCACGCGATTCAGAACTGTACAAAGTTTTAAAGATGTTTTTGGTCTCCTTTTTCTTGATTCTGGCTCCTAGGTATTCAAGGATGAAATCACTGTTTTCCTTAAGAGAAAGGAATGGTAACAATTCTCCTTTTTGTAATGCGAAACCCATATTTTTCAATCTATAGTCCGCCATTTGTTTCCTAGTCAATGTTTCTTTGGAGATGGCCTGGTCATCGACCAAGAGACTTCCATCGGAAGGATATCTTAGCAAACCTAAAAGGGATAGTAAGGTTGATTTTCCGGAGCCGCTTCTCCCTAGGATAAAAGAGATTTTATCGGCAGGAATAGAAAAGTCCAAGGGACCTAATTTGAACTCTCCCGTGCTAGAATCTTGGGTGGATTCGTAAGTAAATCCTACTCCATCGAGATTATAAATACAATTCATACAACTGATTTTTTGAGTTGGGAACCAGTATTTGATTCGTTACTATATGTGTTGTATTGTATTTACGTTACATCATTAAAAAAAAAAAATTGAGATGAATACCTGGCCATAAATAATCAGGGAATATGCTTTTCAGGTACTTGGTAAATAGACATGCTCAAAATTGCTTGATAGGTAAAAGATTGTCTTTGGGTTATGGCTAAACAAAAAGCCTCGGATGGAAACTCCACCCGAGGCTTTTTAAAAATATATTTAATTCAGAAATAGCCGGAAAACAATCTTTTACTTGTTTCCAGTCTTCACAAATTTTTCAGTTGAAACCAACTCGCCGTTGTTCATGAAACGGATGACATAGTACCCCGTTTGTAAATCAGCGATATCCAAAGTGCTTTGAGAAGTTCCTCTTGCGGCAGCAATGTTTCCTTCTTTGACAGAACGACCGGTCATATCTGAAATGACGAATCTGTCAGGTGTTCCTTCACCGTCGAATGCGACATTCAATACATCTTTTGCGGGATTGGGGAAGATGGAAGAAGTTGAAGTAAGTTGATTGCCTGCCAAACGTTCTTGAGGTAAAGCGAGAGAAGAATTAGCAGTAACGACGTTAACGATACTATATGCACCCGCAGTCTCATCAGTACAAATAGCCGAAATTCGGAAGTCATAAGATTGACCGTTTACGAAGTATGTTTCAGGAAATGAGGTCGCGTTTGAAGTCGCAACTGTTTTTTTCCAGTTGGAAGTTCCATTATCTCTATATTGAATCGTATAGGTGACACCGCTTTCGACACCATCCCAGTTCAATAACCACTTTCCTGAATTGAAGGAAAGCTGGATAGAGTTTCCGTCTACTTGTCCGCATGTACGCTGGATGAATTGGCCACTCAAGCTAAAACCTGACCAATCATTAGATGCACAAAATGTACGAACACGGTATTGATAAACACCTCCAAAATCAAGATTACCCAATCTGACTTTGTTGGCAGATACACTTTTCTTCATCCACTCGCCCCAAACACCGGATTCCTTTTTACGATATTGGACTTGAAATTTCTGGTTATCCGGAACGGGATCCCATGTGAGTAGAGTAACATCCGTTTCTAAGACATTTGCTTGAATATTTCCAGGATAGTAACAAGGAGCAGCTTCGGCTGTGACGATGCGACAATCAGAACATGATTCTCCTAGTGCATCTGTTACGACTACACAAACTTCATACGACCCAGGAGTCGTAAAATTGGCTTTGAACAATGCATCATTGCGCTGGGCGGTCGCTACTGCAGCAGGTCCGTCGGTAGTCCACTCAAAAGAGTAAGGAGCAGTACCCACCTCATTGGCCTGAAGTGTAAATATGTAACTATCGTGATCCAATTGTTGAGGTAGGATTCCTACATCGCAAGTTTGGGCTTGTGTTAATTGGAAAGAAAACAAGATGGTAAGGGAGGCGAACAAGATTTGAATTGACTTTTTCATTCTGAATTGCTTTGTAATGGTAATAAATTGTCACCTTATGCCAAGGACATAAGTCATCCGAGCACCTAAGCTCAAGATAGATTGTAGAGTATTTAATTAAGTAAAAAAAAAGTGTAGATAGTGACCTATATGGTATCTAGTTTGATGTTTAGAATGAACTTTGATTATGTATCGGTTCGTTCGCAGTTACATAATCAAGAACGCTGCCTACTTCAAAAAGTTACAGTTGATGATGCAAAATTAGAACAAAATCACTGACATCAAACCCTACCAAATACGATGATTCAACTGCCTTCTAGCAAAAATATATATTAAACGAGAGCAAAAAAACATCAAAAACAGAATAATATTCTAAATAAATATAATTATCAAAATATTAGCCTCAATGTTAAATTTTACTTAAATAAACGTCAATTTTTTCTTATGGCAGAAAAAGCAAAAAAGCCTGTCACAATTCAAGAATAATATTTAACAGGATATATATCATGGGAACTTCTAAAAATAGGGTTGTGACCAAAAAAACTATCGGATATCCACAATGATTTTTTCAGAATCAGGGAGAAACTGGCGATCCTCCATTTTTTGAGGGGTTATTGTTACAGCTTCTTGAACAGAAGAGAAAAAACCTTTATTCAAGATTTCATTTTTGAGGCTGATAGCTCCCGTCTTTTCCGCATAAACATCCATGAATCCCTCCTTGTGTTTTTTGTATTTCTTTTGGTTGAGTTTGATGTTCGGATCGAAGTAAAACTTAGTTCTTACTTCCTCCACCATTCCATTTTGGGGACTATAACTTATTTCAATAGAATGACATTTTCTATTCAAAATCGTCGCTTGATCAGTAATAATGGAAGAAACGTCAATTAATTTTTCTGACGTTCGGGTAATATCAAATTTATAGAGCGTGTCGGATTTTTCGTACTCAATAAAACCTATTCCTTCATCCAATAAATAAGTAGTGATGGTCGTGCCAAAATGTCCTCCGGTATTACGAACCATGGCATATTTATCTTCTGCGATATAGAAGACAAGCTCATCTCCAAGCTGCCTTGACAATTCGACATCCGAAATCATCGGATTTAATGACTGATAAGTAAGTTTATATTTAATAATCCCTTCAAAATATTCGGAATCCGTCCCCTTTTTCAGGACAGAACAAGAAACCGCTAGGATTACCCATACTACACAAAATAGCAAATGCTTTCTCATATTACTTTAACCTTCCAAACGATTTTGAATGATAATTATACTCGGAATTAAGTGATTTGCAATTTTCTGTCTAACTCTTTTGCCCTTTCGCTTCTTTAAAAAATACTCGACATAGCTATGGCTATGTCTGTGCTTGATAAATCGCCAAAGAACAAAATAGCGTCGCCATAATTCTTTCACTCCACTTAATTTCGAGTATAGATATTATAAAGCTCTAATTAAACTGGGCTACAATTACTCCATCCGTACCGGATTTCAAATTCGGGACAACAAGTTTTCGACTATTGAACTTGAGCATGATGGAAGAAGGTGGATCGGTAGGAAAATACATATCTACAGCCGCCAAGAAAGAAGGAACAGCAGCCCATGTACCTCCGATATCTGTCAAATCGGTAACTTGATTATTATTGCCATCGTAATAAAACATGGCGATGGTCGAATTTGGCGCTGAGGCGAATTCAGGAATGGATAGCGTATCTTGTGCAACTGTCAAAGTATCCCGGCCAGCGATTACAGCTTGGCTTCCTGAGTAAAAAGCAAGTACGGTTTCGTTGTCATCTTCCGGAAGGCCTCCTAGGAGCAATGCCCCTAATCCGCTGGAGGGAATGGTTCGCAAATATATGAGTTGATCGGATCTTACGAAGGGTTCCCTATAATAATGGATTGTCCTATCGCCCGAAATATTAGTGATGACTTCGAACTCATACGGGATGCAACTAGGCAGCACGACCGGACCATATCTACCGTCCGAATCACTTGTGGTCGTTGCATCAGGAGACGTATTGATTCGATAACCAGTAACACGATCGACTTCATAAATGTTTATCGTTGCTCCATCGACAGGAACATTCTCTCCAAAGGTGACGACCCGGCCGGAAATATTCACATCCACCTCTCCAACAATTTCAGTCGTACTTGGAGCCAATCCATCATTAAAAAAAGTGTACATAGATGAAAAGGAGGTGGCGCTTGTCGCCACTTCATAGTGATCATTTCCGGTTTGCATTACATTTTGAGCACCGGGAATATCACCTCCGGGAACGATCAAATCATCCGTCGAATAAATATTCATAGTGGGAACTTCCCCTGAAGGGCCGGCTGGTCCGGATGTAGCATTTCCGGCCAAATGAACATAGTGGGCTACTTTAGCCGCTCTTGCCGGATCACTCAAATAATTATATGCGGTTCCGCTTCCTGCAGAATGCCCGGCTAAATCGACCTTATCAGCACCGGTCAAGGCCAGCACTTCATCAATCAAGTCATCTAGTTTGTCTTCGGCATTGTCACCAGTAAAGCTGATCGTATTCCAATCCAAGACATAGAGATATTCAGGACAATAACCATTCACTTCGAATCTCTGAAATTGAAGTTCATAGGTGTCTCCTGAAGCAAGGAGACCATGTACCATAACAATCGGTCTTAGACTCGGATCACAAGCGGCACTTAGTGTAATGGGCGACTTTTCCGTTTCGATGGGAATTTCTTCTCCGCACCCTGACAATAGAACTCCCACAATGAATAATAAATAGATGTGATTTTTCATGCTATAAAAATATAAATAACCTGTAAAGACTTTGAAACTTATTTAAAAACTTCCTCTAAGGCCGCCCAAAATGGCCAATAATTCTCAAATGAAACATAAGTGTAAACTTATGTAACAAGGTTTAAACACTCTTGTTGATGAAAACCACTACTTGCATTCATAAATGACCAAACAATAAAATGAAAATTTCGGTAACGAATTTTCAAAAGAGTGGAACTAGCAATTAAACACATTATTCATCCATACTTCAAACCAAAAGTAAAATGGCTCTATCACTCATATTAACTTACTTTATCTGTTGGTTCATCCTTTATCAAATTGCCGGGTTGATTCCTTCAAAATACTTAAAAAAAGCAACACAAAGAAATAATGCAATCACCATTTTGCATGCCATTATTTCTCCCCTCCTTTGCATTTTTTGTTTCATTCCCATGAGTGATCCGTTCGGATACGAATCGACCGTGACCGAAGCCATGACCCACGCCTGTTTGGTATCAGCAGGGTATTATTTGTTTTCCATCATTACATTAATTCGACTGGAGGAGAAGTTTCCGACATTCATGGTCATCCACCATATATGCGGTATCGCGTTCATGAGTTTTATGGGATTGTTCCCCGAATTACCGGCGTTCATCATCCTCGGCTTATTGGTTCACGGAGCAGGTGTTCCTTACCACTTACACCTTATTTATAAGGAAACTCCCGGCAGTCATCCGGCTACTATCAGTTTTTGGTATGACATGAATTACTATTCTTGGATTTTCTTCAGGTTCCTTTTGCAAGGAACATACCTAAGTGCCATCATTTTATATGAACTTTCCTACAATGCCATGCCAATCGGGGCCAAAATTTTCGTCTTTACGGCACTAGGAATTTCTTTTTACTTCAATGTGCATTGGATGATTTTAATCATCAAAAAAAGGAGGGCAAAAAGACTTGCCATATCTCCAAGAAGAAGTTTGTAATCACTTACTGGAAACGAACTACCAACCTAGTGTTATTTTAAAATAGCGCTCACAAATCGTGAAGGAAACACTCTTTCCTTGATGTTCATCAAATTAATTATTTCATGATTTTGTCATCTATTTTATTATACACCGTTGCATGGGCGTTTTTGTACCACTCCTTTACCATGTTGAAAAGTAATTATCTAAAAAAAGAGACGCAAAAAAACAATGCGATGACTGTGGCACATGCAGTATTATCGCCGCTGTTATGCTTCTTATATTTCTGTACGATAGCATCTCCTTTTGGTTTTTACGAAAAGGTAAACGCATTAATAATACATGCTTGTTTATTTTCAATCGGGTACTATATATTTTCTATGTACAAGGGTATCCAATTGGAAAAGAAATTTCCGAAACTACTCGTATTCCATCATTTTGCAGGAATAGCTTATATGGCTTGTTTCGCACTTTTCCCGGAATCACCTTCATTCCTAGGTTGGGGGCTATTACTTCATGCCGCCGCCGCTCCTTACCATACCTATTTGGTCATCAAGGAGACTCCGGGACACCGCCCTGAAAAAGCTCAATTTTGGTACAACATGAATTATTATTCCTGGATGTTTTTCAGGGTCATATTACATACGATATACTTTATCGCATTCCTATACTACGACTTTGCTTTCAATGACCTTTCATTGGCTGCACGGATATATATATATACGATTTTCATTATCGCATATGGGTTCAATCTCTATTGGATGGTTCTTATCATCAAGAGAAGAAAACAAAAGAAAAAGGCAATATTAAGTACACTGTAAGAACAACATAACCAGCATTAGGCATTTATTTAAATCACCATTAGATGTTATCACGAAAAATTGAATTTTGCCAAACCGTTATTTTGGAAATCCTCTTCGTTATTCCCCTTAAACGTAGCTATGGCTATGCTTGGCGGCGAATGCCTCGTTGATTCCCAAAATAACGATTCGTCTTTCATACAAAAAATTTCGTGACAACATATATTAAAAAATCATCATGGACAACAAGGCTTTCATCAAACCCGACTTGAATACAACAAAAATCCGTCCCTTATTTCACATTGAAAAAAACGGAGTCACGCTCAAATCCAGATATTTCTTCGCCCCTATCAATGCAGGACTAGCGGATTCCAACGGAAACCCAACACCACAATTGGAGTCCTTTCACTTGAAAAGATCAGGCGAGGAAATCGGAGTAAATTATATTGGAAACGTATCTATCCATAAAGATTATGTCACGAATGATACCACGCTTTTCGTCAGTGAAAATATGGAAAACTGGGAAAAGATGACTTCCGCCATATCAAATGCGGGAAGCCTTCCGGGTGTCCAAGTCGCTTGCTACAAATCAGATTACACACTGATTAGAAAGTGGAAAAATAAAAATGACACTCAGTATATCGAATTCACCAGACAAGAAATAAACGCACTTTCCCAAAATCAAATTAAAACCTTAATCCATCAATTCGTTGACAGTTCTGTTAAGCTTATCAAATTGGGATGTAAGGTGATTCAAATCCATGCGGGTCACGGATATTTCCTTTCCACTTTTATTTCTCCTTTATTCAATAAAAGAAGTGATGAATACGGTAAAGATACCCTCTTAATATTGAAAAGAATATTCGAAGGAATTCGAGAAAAAGCGGGAGCCTATAATTACATGTTGGACTTAAGAATTTCACTCTACGAACGGAGTCTGGACGAGAGTGCGGAAATTAAATTCGACATGTTTGACAATTTGGTACAACATGGAGCCTTGGACATGATTAGCCAAACGAATGGACTGTACAACTTAAGTAAAAATTTGATGTATCCACACCGAAAACTAGGGCATAATTTCATGATGGATGTCATGAGTGGCCTAGCAAAAAAATACAGCGGTATTATCTGGAATTCTTGTGGTAATGTTTGGGATATTGAAGACGTAGAAAAAAATCCACTTCCGGGAAATCTCACTTTTTCCATCGGTCGTTCTCTACTGGCAGATGACAATTTCGTATTGAAAAGTATCACCAATAAAAAAGAACAAATCAATCGTTGTACTTTTTGCAACAAATGCCATTATTATTCTATGGGATTACCACATATTACATGTGGAATTAATGAAGATATCTTCTAGTAATATTTTTCTTTTATTGAAATAAGAAATCCCCCTGTCGGCAATGCCGACAGGGGGATTTTCTGTCAAATTATTTATATCAAAAATTATTTGACAACCACCTGGAGCGTAGCTTGATTTCCTTCGCTAACTACGGTAAGGAAATAAACACCCATCGGTAAATTAGAAACATCTAAACGTGCTTGGGTTCCCATCGCATAATCTGATATTACACGTTTACCCAACATATCCGTCAAATGAATTTCATCCAGCTCAAAACCGGCTTCAATATTCAAAAGACCATTTGTCGGATTCGGATACACATCCAAATCTTCCAACAATGTCTCCTTGACGGAAACGGCGTCATTGTCCGCGATTTCCAAGTTGTAAGATGCCGGGAATACAGCGGTAGCTCCCGTTACGTTCACCAAATTCAGGATTACGGTCTCAAGGTCTTCCACATCCACATCATCAATGATGGTCAATGGTATACTGATGGTATCAGCAACATTGTCTCCCGTGAAACCATGACCGGTTAAAGCAAGTGTAAAGTCATCACCCATCATGGCGGTAGAAGCGGCATCCAATTCAAGGTCGAATGATACCGGCCCGGTACCGTCTTCCAATACGACCTGAAGATTCAAGACACCAAAATCTTCCAATATGGAAAATCCGTCAAAACGGAAATGAACCAATGGTCCTGTAACACAGAAATTGGCCGCTCCCGGAGTACCATAAATGGTACTTCCACCAATTACAATACCCGTATTAGTAGAAGAAGCCGCCCAATTTGTGCCATCGTTGTTGTCGGAATCTACATCACATAACTCCAACGAAGGGCCGTCTCCATCCGGCGTATTCGGCCAAGGTGTTACATCATCATATTCAACCACATCAAGCAAATTACCGGCGTTATTATAAAGCTCAATCGGCTCACCTCCATTGTTAATCGCTCCGGCATCCCATTGGAATGCAGCAAATCCGAATACGCTTTCGAAAGCAACAGAATCAACAGTTAACACCAAGTAATCTCCAGGATTCAAAATTACACTTTCATCGAAAGTATGATCTATGGCATTATCAATAAAATAACCCTGAAGATCTACGGCAACTCCGTCATTATTATAGATTTCAAGATACTCTAGCGTATCCGTTCCGGGGTTATTATACATGATTTCGGTAATGACCAAATCAACGACCGGTGTATCATCATCAAGAATTGAAATCACGTGATCGGCGGGTACGTCAATTGTAGCGGAATTGGTAGGATTCGCCAAAGAAAGAACGATATCTTCTATTGATTCAGGATCGTAATCATCAACGATATTTAAAGTAATGGACATGGTATCCACCGCTACACCGGCAGGGAAATTAACCGTAGCGGTCGTATATAAAAAGTCAACCGCAGTAGTTGCCGTACTAGCAGCGTTCACTTCAACATCAACACTTGTAGGATTCGCGTTTCCAAATGCGATATGAACATCGACAGATATGGTTCCGTCCGCCTCGTTCACGGTTTGTGAACCATCTACGAAAGCTAGAACCGGATTGTCCGTTGAAGCACAAACAGCGGTGTTAGCTGCACCTGGAGTCGCTAATATTTCAGCCATGGTAGATCCGTAAGTCACGCCTGTAGGATTGGTTCCGGGGAACCAAAAGAATGCATTGCCATTATCTTCATTCGGGTCACACAATTCCAATGAAGGACCGAAACCGTCCGCATCACCGGACCAAACTCCCGTGTCATCGTATGTCAATGAATCCACAACATTTCCGGCTGCGTCTTCCAACTGGATTTTTTCTCCACCGTTACCTAACGCGCCACCATCCCATTGGATAGCATTCGAAACCAAGGGGAAATAAAAGTTC
Source organism: Saprospiraceae bacterium (assembly GCA_020630045.1). Taxonomy (GTDB): domain Bacteria; phylum Bacteroidota; class Bacteroidia; order Chitinophagales; family Saprospiraceae; genus JAHDCE01. The sequence continues at coordinate 13,588 of JAHDCE010000027.1, forward strand.
ATAGAATCGATATCGGTACAAAGCACCAAATAATCACCAGGATTCAAAACCGTCGGAATTGCAAATGTATGCGTGATACCGGCAGTGAATGTAAAACCATTCAAATCCACAGGAGCAGAATCATTGTTGTACAATTCCAAAAATTCGAATTCATCCGTACCCGGGTTGTTGTACATGATTTCATTGATTACGATATCCGGCACAGGCGTATCGTTGTCTCCTATTGAGATTGTAAAAGTCGAATTCGCACCGATAGCGGCCGAGTTGGTCGGATTCGCCAACATCAACTCTATCGTTTCGGTCGCTTCCATCATCGCATCGTCAACAATCGTCACTATGACTGATTCAGCGGCGGAAGAAGATGCTGGAAAAGTAACCGTAGTCGCTCCTAGGGAATAATCAGCTCCGGTAGCGGTACTTCCAGCACCTACCATGATATCTACAGAAGTCGGGTTTCCATCAGGAGAGGAGATACCTACATTTACCGTTACCGTACCGGCTGCTTCATTCACACTGATACCGGTTCCTTGGAAAGAAACCGTAGGAAAAGCAGCGGCCGTATAAACATATGTACCGAACGGCCAAGGATCCGTAGACCCGCCGTTTACGGTTTCAGGGTCAAGCATATTCGGCATACGAATATCCCAATTGGCTTCGACAAAAGTCGCACCGTCGGGTCCGGTTCCATCCACTCGGTAAGCCCAAGTATCCAAGTATTCCCAGGCCGTTCCTGTTCCTAGGACATTGGAATCACCGAAAACATCAATAATGGTTCCGTTCTCATACAATTCGATTCCATCATCGCCATTGAATCCGGCAGCCGTACCATTTACATAATCAGCGTTGAAACCTAAATAGGCCAAACAGTTGGCTGCATTATTTGTGATGTAAATGAATTGTCCCGCTGTAGCGGAACCGGCGGGGAACGTGAATTCTTGGCCGTCAGAACCGCCTCCGTTGTTAGCGACACCGACACCATAAATGGTCAAATCGGGAATGTCATTCACCACATAAATTTCTAAAACTTTGGTACCACCGGACAATGGTCCGTCAAGTACACCTGTTAAAATCATGTTTGCTTGGGCCGCAAACATGAAAAGACAAAAAACTAAAAGGGAGTAAATCTTTTTCATTGCTTTAAGTTAGATATTGAACAATAAGCACAAATTTAATAATTATCCACCTTCAGCCCTCCGATTTGAATGATTTGGAAAGTTAAATGAAGTACATATTACCGTTAATTATACCTTTGGAGTGAAAAAGTGGGAAAATACCGACTTTTATATTCAAAAAAGAAACAAAAAATAACTATATTGCGTACAATAGACATCATTACAAATTAGATTGTATGGCTATAATTGATCTTTCATCCTCACTCTTCTTCATGTACT
>JAHDCE010000656.1 GCA_020630045.1 Saprospiraceae bacterium
AGGATGAAAGATCAATTATAGCCATACAATCTAATTCGTAATAATGTCTAATAGTGACTCTCCATCCATTTCAGACGGAGGCGTAATTCCTAAGAGTTCAAGGACGGTAGGAGCTATATCTGCCAATTTTCCGGATTTTATACTACGAACCACTCCTTTCGGAGAAACAAGAAAACAAGGTACAGGGTTCGTTGTGTGTGCTGTATGCGGACTTCCATCCTCGTTGATCATACAGTCAGAATTTCCATGATCGGCAATGATAATGCTGGTATAACCTTTTTGCGAAGCGGCATTCACCAATCTCCCAAGACATTCATCAACTGTTTCAACGGCTTTGACGGCAGCCTCAAACACTCCCGTATGCCCGACCATATCCGCGTTGGCATAATTCAAACAGATGAAATCGGTTGGTTGGTCAGCTATCGCTTCCAATATCTTGTCAGTCACTTCCGGCGCGCTCATTTCGGGTTGCAAATCATAAGTCGCGACTTTGGGGGAATTAACGAGTATTCGGTCTTCGCCTTCAAATGGTTGTTCCTTTCCTCCCGAAAAAAAGAAGGTGACATGAGGATACTTTTCCGTCTCGGCGATTCTAGTCTGTGTTTTGCCATTTTGAGCCAAAACTTCCCCTAGGGTATTTTTGATGTTGTCCTTGTCAAAAACGACATGAAGCCCCTCGAACGTCTCGTCATATCTTGTCATCGTCGTATAGTGTATGTCCAAGGGAGACATGTCCTGATCTTCAATCGCTCCTTGGGTCAAAACATGTGTGATTTGCCTAGGGCGATCCGTCCTGAAATTAAAGAAAATCACAACATCACCGGACTGGATTTTTCCATCCCTACCATCTTGTTGTCGAATCGAGATAGGATCGATGAATTCATCCGTAATGTCATTTTCGTAAGAGGTGCTGATGGCATCCAAAGCGTTTTCCGCTACCATTCCTTTTCCACTCACCAATAAGTCATAAGCCAATTTGATCCGCTCCCATCGCTTATCACGATCCATCGCATAATACCTACCGATAATGGAAGCGATAGATATGCCTGGTTTGTCCGCAATATGTTGTTCTATTTCCTTCAAATAATCAATGCCGCCAGTGGGAGAGGTGTCGCGACCATCCATAAATGCATGGATGAAGGTGCGAGGAGCATTCGATTTTTCTGCTAGGTCGCAAAGGGCTTTCAAGTGGTTGATGTGCGAGTGTACGCCTCCGTCCGAAACCAGCCCCATCAAATGTACCGGCCGATTTCTCTTTTTCGCTTCCGCGAAAGCGGAAAGCAAGACAGGGTTTTCGAAAAAATCACCATCCTTGACACTATTGTTGATTCTCAATAATTCCTGATAAACGATTCGTCCGGCTCCGATATTCAAATGCCCGACTTCTGAATTGCCCATTTGTCCTTCCGGAAGACCGACCTCTTCTCCGAACGTGACCAGTTCTGCATGTGGATGATTTTTATATAAACTATCCACAAAAGGAGTTTTCGCTTTTTTTATCGCATCCGCTTCAGGTCTCGAACCCACTCCCCATCCATCTAAAATGGCCAGTAATACCCTTTCCGACTTGTTGCTCATCTTCTATTGTGATTTATGCCGCAAAGGTAGCCTTTCCGGAGAGTTTTGGATAATGAGAAGTCAAAGGCATTAATTATTTTTGGTGATGGATTTACTTGAAAAATTAAAAGAACAATACGGCTTTATCTTCGAAGAGCCGCTACTCGAAGAAATCGCAGCGATTGGCCGATATCGAAAAATACCTCAAAACACACCCATGATCGACATCGGGGATCGACTGACATTCATGCCCTTGGTATTGGATGGTGCGATTCGCGTCTTAGGAGAAGACGACAATGGAAATGAACTGCTCCTCTACTACTTGGAAATAGGGGACTCATGTGCCATGACCATGACCTGTTGTATCGGTGGTAAGAAAAGCGGAATCCGTGCGATTACCGAAAAAGATACTGAAATCATAACCGTTCCTGTCGGAAAAATGGAAGATTGGCTGGTTAAGTATAGAACTTGGCGGGCTTTTGTCTTTGAAAGTTATGATACCCGATTACAAGAAATGCTAGGAGCCATAGACGCCCTGGCCTTTCATAATATGGAAACACGTTTATACCGCTATCTAAAAGAAAAGGCGATGGTTTTGGGAACATCCCGACTAGAAATCACCCACTACCAAATCGCCAACGACCTCAATACATCCCGTGTGGTTATTTCCAGGTTAATGAAAAAACTCTCCTTGGATGGAAAAATCAAAGGCCATAGAAACCAAGTAGAAGTAGTGGAGTTCCTTTCCGGAAATTAGAGAACTGGAAAAAAATCACCTCTATGTAACTTCTGTTACCTTTTATCATTTAAGAT
>JAHDCE010000028.1 GCA_020630045.1 Saprospiraceae bacterium
AGGCCGAGCGGTGCGTCCTGTCCGAAACCGGCGTAGTAGCCCACTTGGTGCAAGCCCAGCGGAGCTTCCAGTCGGAAGGTGAACTTGCCGCCCTTGGTACGAAGGTCTTGCCCCTTGGTGATATAACGCACCTGCTCCTGCAATTTCGACAAGAGGGTGAATCGGATATCATCTGGAGAGATATCGCCGTTGGTCTCCACCAGTCCCGCAGCCAAGGCGGTGCGATACCTGCCCATCAACGCCCCGGCAAACAAACCCGTAAAACTCGGATGACTCGGGAGTCGATATTGTTCGAAGGTTTTTTCCTGTTCCGTTTCGGAGAGGTACATCAAGCTCAGGGTCTTGTAAGCCGCTGCCGTAGTCAAGGTAGGAGCGGGGAGCGACTCCACATTCTCAATCAAGAAAGGGACTTTCTTCCTTCTCCTTCCGATGGTGAGGGTTTTGCCGTTGAGCCATTCGGCTACGGCTGCGGTATGTTCGGCGGGCAACAAAATCGAGAATACGATTTCCGCTTTTCCGATACCCTTGAGCGAGTACAACCGTCCTTCCCGATTGAATACGAAACCGCTCTTGATTTTCAATTCCGAAAAGGTGAACAAATCGAAAGGGCGTTCCTCCGAAAAATAACCGGCGTCCGGCAACCATTCGGCGACAGCCGGATCGGATGCGGAAAATATTTCGGCGAAAGCCTTATACAAAAAAGGATTGTAATCAATCGTAATCCGACTAAACTCGGGACAAGAAAGGGACAGTTTAAAGCGCATGTTTCTGTTGGTTCTTTTGCCTTACGGCAAAATGAAAACGAGACCGTACCCATCAGGAGCGGTCCCGTTCAAAATGTATCATATATGGAATTAGACAATTCCTTTTTCCGTCAAATAACGTTCGGCATCCAGGGCTGCCATACAACCCGTACCCGCAGCCGTCACCGCTTGGCGGTAAATGTGATCGGCAGCGTCACCGCTCACGAATACGCCCTCACGATTGGTGAATGTACGACCCGGCGTCGCCTTGAGGTAACCCGTGTCTTCCATGTCCAACCAACCTTTGAAGATGTCCGTGTTCGGTTTGTGTCCAATCGCTACGAAAAATCCCTGTACCGGAATCACCTTTTCCTCACCCGTTTTGTTGTTGAAGACCAAGGCGCCTTCCACCTCTTCTTCTCCTAGGATGTCCTTGGTTTCCGTATTCCAATGGATATGGATGTTTTCAGCCTTCATCACACGCTCTTGCATGATTTTCGAAGCGCGCATCTCGTCACGACGTACCAGCATGTGTACGTTTTTACACAATTTGGACAAGTACTGCGCTTCCTCGGCGGCCGTATCTCCGGCACCGACGATGGCGACATCCAAATTACGGAAAAAGAAACCGTCGCAAACCGCACAAGCGGATACACCGCCTCCCGTGGAAGCCAAGCGCGTTTCATTTTCCAATCCCAACCATTTGGCGGAAGCCCCCGTAGAGATGATAACCGTATGCGTGTGCAGCTCGTGACCGCTCTCCGTCCACAATTTATGCACAGGGCCGGTGAAGTCCACCTTGGTAATCATTTCATTACGGACATCCGTTCCGAACCGCTCCGCTTGCTTGCGGAACTCGTCCATCATGGTAGGCCCTTGTACTCCTTCCGGGTAACCGGGGTAATTTTCTACGTCAGTAGTGATCATCAATTGACCGCCTGGTTCAGGGCCGGTGTAAACGATGGGATTCAATCCCGCTCGTGATGCATAAATCGCAGCAGTATATCCGGCGGGGCCGGAACCGATGATGACACACAATGTTTTTTCTGGTGTAGCCGACATTATTATAGGTTTAATTGGTTTTATCACAAGGGGATGGCCGCTAGCGACCATCCCCTCGGATTTCATTCATATTTATCATGGAAGTTTTACCTTCCATCATTAAATACAATCCCTTACGGGAAATGGTTGATTAGTAGTATCTCAATCGTCTTACCTGCGACACATATTTCGCAAGTCGTACCACTTGGCAAGAGTATCCGTACTCATTATCGTACCAAGCGTAGATGGTGACGGTTTTTCCATCAGGAGAAATCAAAGTAGAAGGTGCATCCATTACTGATGTGGCGGTCATACCTACCGCATCCGAAGAAACGTATTCCGTGTCCTTGGAGTAGTGGATTTGCTCGACCAATGGGCCGGCCAATGCCGCTTCGCGAATCAATCCGTTGATTTCTTCTACACTGCTTTTTTGTTTCAATGTCAAAACCATGATGGCCAAGGAGACATTCGGCGTAGGTACGCGTACTGCGTTACCCGTCAATATGCCCGCCAATTCAGGAATGACCTTCGCTACCGCTTTAGCGGCGCCCGTTGTGGTCAATACCATGTTCAATGGCGCTCCACGACCACGACGCGGCTTCTTGTGGAAGTTGTCAATCAAGTTTTGATCATTGGTGTAGGAGTGGATGGATTCGATATGTCCCTTCTCGATACCGAATTTTTCATTGATGACATGAATAATCGGCACGATGGCGTTGGTCGTACAAGAAGCCGCGGAGAAAACCGCATCTTCTTTGAAATCCAATGTTTTTTGGTTGACACCGTGGACGATGTTTTTCACGCCTTTGCCCGGAGCGGTCAAGCAGACCTGCGATACACCCGGGCGCAAGTGACGGCTCAAGCCTTCCTTGTCACGCCAAACGCCGGTGTTGTCAAGTACGATGGCGTCTTTGATGTTGTATGTGGTGTAGTCGATATCTTCCGGCTTACCCGCAAAGATGATTTTGATGCGGTTTCCATTGACGATGATTTCGGAGTTGTCGGCATCGATTTCCACCACACCGTTGAATTCACCGTGGATAGAATCCTGTTGCAACAATGCCGCTCTCTTTTCCAATTCTTCCTGAACGGTTTTCATCTTCTGACGAAGTACGATGGCACGTAAACGGAGCTGTTCGCCCTTGCCGGTCGTAGAGATGATTCGACGGGCCAACAAGCGGCCGATACGTCCGAATCCGTACAAGACGACATCTTTGCCGCTCAATACTTTTTTATCTAAACCGATGTGGTCAACGAGTTGATTGCCTAGGAATGCGTCAAGGTCGCCCTTGTTTTCCCTCCATTCGATAATCAGTTTCCCGATATCGATTTTGGATGGAGCGAGGTTATCAATTTTTTGGATGCCTCTCACGACCTCTACTACGGTGTCGATGGTAATCGGCTCGTCCGTATATTTTTTTGAAAAAAGTAAAGTGTTCAATACTTCGCTCGGACGAGAATCGTAGATTTCATTTCTGAAATAAATCAATTCGACATTTTTGTCGAATCTCAATTCACCGGTGATTCCAAGTACCTCGATGGCTTTCATTTCCTGGTCTCTCCAGTTTTCTAGTGTCGCTTCCTTCGGAACAATCGTCTCATTCATAATTCGGATAATTTTTTTAATCCCAATAAGTGATAGGTTAGGAAATTTTCCGCAAAGGTAAGCATTCCGGACAGAATGGAAGTGAGTTTTCGCAACAAGTTATACTCAAATAGAAAAGCGGGCTTTCCATTGGAAAGCCCGCTTTCATTTTATTCTTCCCTTACGGGAAAAATTGCGATTAAGCGCCCAGATAATGTTTGAGCAACTTACTCCTGGAAGTACCGCGGAGTTTGTTGATCGCTTTGTCTTTTATCTGACGTACACGTTCGCGGGTCAAGCCGAATTTTTCTCCGATGTCTTCTAGGGACATGGGATGTTGTACTCCGATACCGAAATACAATTTAATCACGTCGGCCTGACGTTCGGTCAATGTACTCAAAGAACGTTCGATTTCGCGTCGCAATGATTCATGGTATTCCAGTCCTTCGTCCGTACCGGGCGAGTTGCTGTTTTCCAATACATCGAGTAGGGAGTTGTCTTCCCCTTCGACAAATGGAGCGTCCATGGAAACGTGGCGAGCGGCGACTCCTAGAGTCGTCTCTACTTCTTCGGTCGCGATTTCCAATTGTTCCGCGAGCTCGTCAGCGGATGGTTCGCGTTCATAGGCTTGCTCCAATTGGGAGAATGCCTTGTTGATTTTGTTGAGCGATCCGACCTTGTTCAACGGAAGTCGAACGATACGGGATTGCTCCGCCAACGCTTGCAGGATGGATTGTCTAATCCACCATACTGCGTAGGAAATAAATTTGAAACCTCTTGTTTCGTCAAATCGTTGTGCGGCTTTAATAAGCCCCAGGTTCCCCTCGTTAATCAAATCGCTCAGTGAAAGTCCTTGGTTTTGATACTGTTTTGCAACAGATACCACGAAACGTAGATTGGCTTTGGTAAGTTTTTCCAAGGCTATTTGGTCGCCTTGCTTGATTCGTTTTGCCAAATCTACTTCCTCTTCAGGAGTTAATAGGTCCACTTTGCCGATTTCTTGAAGATACTTTTCCAATGACTGGCTCTCACGATTAGTGATTGACTTGGTAATCTTCAGTTGCCTCATTCAAACTGCGTTTTAAATGTCAAGAAATGCGTCGGCTTCGTCGCTAAGAATTCTAGTGAATCCAGATGGTTTGTGAATGGAATCTTAATAAAATGCAAAATTAAGGATTTAGGTCGTCACAATCAAGTGTTTTGCCCAGCAATTGTTAAGAATAATTGCTTATGGCTACTATTTGGGACAACCTTTTCCTCAATTAACAACGGTATTGTCTCAAAATTAGTTCTTTTTGTTTGGAAAAATCGGAATTTTATATTTTATTGCCGCTCGGATAAAGAAAATGATAGGGGAATATAGCCATCTGAGCAAATGACGGATAGGAATAGATTTGTCTAAATCGAATCTGACTTTTCAATCTGAAATTTCTTCAAATGTTTTTGATCGTGGATCAACTATACATTTCCCTCTTTATAGATTCAATAATTACAAACAATTAAAGCAAATGGAGCGGGTATCAATAGAAATGGAATTTTTATTCCGTGCTTCTCCGGCCATACTCTATAAATTTTTAACGACTCCGGATTGTATCATCCGTTGGTTTTGTGACGAAGTGGATATAGATGGCGAGACTTATTCATTCATCTGGGAAGGCGCCGAGGAGGTCGCCGAACTCATAGATGACATTGAAGAAGAGCGTGTACGTTTCGAGTGGGATGAAGCTGATGAAGGGGAGTATCTGGAATTCCGAATGAGAAAGTCGGAAGTTACCGGGGAAACCATTTTGGAAATCACCGATTATTGTGATGACGACGAAGTGGATGACCAAAAGAAATTATGGGAAGCCCAAATGAAAATCCTTCGCCGCGAGACAGGAGGGTAACTCTTTAAAAGAAAAATTCACAGGGGCCGCTTGTCCAAACAAGCGGCCCTTTTTTATTGAACTTGCTTTTATACCTACAAGCGATTTCTTAACCCGACTTTAGCCATTTGAAAAATGGTAAAGCCGAGCTAGGTATCAATAAGTTTATTTGGTTGAATTAATCCAATGATAGAATGAATTTTGAATCTAAATGCGTGAAGGATGGCGAATTCAAAATGGAAATTCGCTCTCACCAGTTTCCATTATACGCGACTTCCTCCTTCGATTTTGACACTATAGACCAAGGGATAGACATATTTTCCGGCAAGGAAAAAGGTTTGGTCTATAGCCGATATGCCAACCCGAATACGACTGTCATCGCCGACAAAGTCGCTGCTTTGGAAATGCACGGACTCGAAGGAGATGTCCGGGCATTGATGACCAGTTCGGGAATGTCTGCCATTTCCACTTTGATGACTTCAATCCTAGGAGCGGGAGATGCCATATTGACTCAAGGAAATCTGTATGGAGGAACCACTGAGTTGTTTGTCAAGGTATTGGAACGATTGGGAATCCGGACTCACTTCGCCAACCTCAAAGACTTGAATAAGGTGGAGGATTTGCTGCGTGAAAATCCGAAAATAAAATCCATTTATTTTGAAACGCCGGCCAACCCGACCATGGATTGTGTAGATATTTCCGCTTTAGCGGAATTAGGAAAAAAGTATGGAGCGTACTCTGTGATAGACAATACTTTTTGTACGCCTTATTTGCAGCAGCCTTTTGCCCTTGGTGTTGATTTTATCATCCATTCTGCAACGAAGTACTTGAATGGTCATGGTAATTCCATTAGTGGGATTATCATAGGTCGTGATGTGGATATTATGGAAAAGAAAGTTTGGACGACTTTCAAACTAGCGGGAACCAATGCCAGTCCTTTTGAAGCATGGATATTGAATATGGGTATACGTACCTTATCATTGAGGATGGATCGGCATTGTGCCAACGCCCAAGCCATCGCCGAATGGCTTTCTACCCATCCTAAGGTGGGAAAGGTCAATTACAACGGTCTAACATCACATCCCGATCATGAATTGGCGAAGCGTCAGATGAAGGGCTTTGGAGGAATGTTGAGCTTTGAGTTGAAAGGTGGCTTGGATGCCGGTATCCGTTTTATGAATGGAATTTCATTCTGTTCGTTAGCGCCAACCCTAGGAGATGTGGATACTTTGATTCTTCATCCGGCGTCCTCATCACATGTGAATGTGGACAAAGAGTTACGTGAACGAAACGGTATTACGGACGGATTGATTCGATTGTCCGTAGGAATTGAGAACAGTGCTGATATCATGACGGATTTGGGCAATGCTTTGGAGCATGCTTGATGTTTGGATCGGTTTGATATAGGCGGATATAAAAAAATCCCATCGGAACATTTCCGATGGGATTTTTTGTTTATAAGTATTAATACTTATTCACCGACTTCATCGCCTCCGAAATCAAATAGTAATGTGAAACGAAGTGTGTTGTCCAGTGGGTTCCGCTGATTGGATGTTGGAACCAAGTAGCTGAAGTTCAAACCGAATACGGAGTATTTGATACCTAATCCGACGGTAAAGAATTGACGGTTCCCCTTGGTAGGGTGCTCGTAATAGTATCCTGTACGTACAGCGAATTGCTTGTCGTACCAATATTCCGCACCGATGGACCACATGAACTCCCTCAACTCTTCGGATCCGCCGTCAGGGGCGTCTCCAAAAGAAGAGAACATGGCACCGATGATACCTTGGTCTTTGTATTCCGTACTGCCATCGTGTGGAGGAGTAGGAACCATCAACTTGTTGATATCTAGCGCGAATGTCAAGCTGTTGTACTCATCGAGTTCCAAATCAAGAGCGGCTCCAAGTCCCAAATTGGTAGGGATGAAGTCTCTGTTGATGGAGTTGGTGTAAGTGATTTTAGGCCCGATATTCGTAATGGCAAGGGCGGATGTGATACGTGCGTCACGTCCTCCGATTTCGATAGGCTTGGAGAAAGTGAAGGACAAATCCGCCGCACCGGTGATACCCGGTTTGATTTCGATTCCTCCCACTTCTTGTCCCGCTGCTAGGTTTGAATAGATGAACTTCGCACCTACGGCCACGCTGAAGCTTTCGGTTAGTAAACGGGCGTAGGATCCTTTGAATTCGAATTCGTTAGGTCTTCCTGTACCGATAGGTTCGCCGTTGTTGTTGGTATAGTTGATTTGTCCTAGGGAAAAATAGCGGAGGCCGACACCAACTGCTTGGTTGCCATCCTTGCCGAATTTGTTGTAGAATGTCAAGTATGCCATATATACGTCGCTCAGTCCCAAAGCTCGGAGCCAAGGAGTATAGGTAGCGGCGATACCAAGATCTTTTTCAGCGAAAACCAATTTAGAGGCATTGAAATGCATTGAATTCGCATCTGCGGAAGTCGCCATTCCGACATCACCCATTGCACCGGCACGAGCGTCCGGAACGATTCTCAAAAAAGGAACGGCAGTAACAATTGTGTTTACGCAAGGATTTCCTTGGTCGTCGACCCACGTTCCCGTAGTGGTAGATAAGTCGCAACCGAAACCTTGGGCATTTAGGTTTGAGTTAAAGAGTGCCAATGTTAAGAGTAGAGCGGCACTCATGAAAAGCTTTTTCATGATAGGATTCAAATTTAAAATTTCAATTTAATGGTGCGGAAGACAGACGATTTGAATGGATATTATTCCATTCAATTATTGATTCGGCAATCAGACCGCAAAAAGTGTAAAGCTTGATCCCATAAATGATGTTTGGTTAAATAATGGTTTTGGTTTTGTTCTAAATTTCTACTCTTAAAAGTAAGTAGTAAAAAATCTTGCCATTTTTTGAAAATTCCGAAAGGATATACAAGGATACCCCGGAATTTTCAAAAATAATAGCCATTTGTTAATATAGAGTGGCAATTACTTTAATATGACTAGTTTTTCAAAATGACTTTCTTTGGAATTGGAGATTCCCGCTTCGCCGACTACTCCGAGGGAAATTTTATACAAATATACACCTCTTGCCAACTCATCTCCAAAATCATCACGGCCATTCCATTGAATACCCGTGATACGGTAACCGTCGGCGAGGACTTCTTGTTCAATTGTTTTTACAAGACGACCCGAAACCGTATAGATACCTATTTGGACCCGAAGCAATTGCCCGGCCATATTATGCTCGAATTGGAATTCTGTGTTTGTGGAAAACGGGTTGGGGTAATTGAGTACATGGTCAAGGGCGATTTCAGCATCTTCCGCTACGATGAACTCTGTATATCCTTCTCCCGAATTATTAGCGATGTCCCAAGCTTTGATACGGATGGAATGTCTTCCTTGTTCCAAATTATTCAAAGGAAAATTCACTTTTCCTTTGCGATAATCATCCACCTCCGCTTCATAAAAGTCATTTAGGACGATGGTGTTCGAGCCGTTCTCGTCAATAACGGCCGTCAGGTCGTGTCCGATGCTTGTACCGGAGACATTAATTCCAAAATCATCTTCCAGTTTCACGAGCAGTACCGGGTCCGCATCCGTAATTCCTCCGAATGCGAAATCTTCTGTATTCATAAAGACGTCAACGACAGGGGGAGTATCATCCGCGATGGCATTTTCGGATGTTCCGCCTACTACGATTCCTTCATAATTGCCACCTGCATCTCTTGAAATACCGTCGTGTGCATAATGGCTGATTTTGCCGAATCCGAAATTGTAGTCGATGTCTTTCGGGACGACGAATGAAATTGAGAATCGTCCATTGGTTACCGTGGCGGCTCCTTTGAAAATAATATTTTTTAATTGAGAAAAATCTTTGGGTTTACTGGTCGGATCGTTGACCAATGTAGAAGAAATTTGTTCTTTGTCAAAAATGGTCGTGAAAACCGTACCGTTGAAATCAGAAAGCAACGTTCCTGAATTGTTGGCGACTATTCCTTCGATGGTTACTTGTTGCAAAGCGGAAAGAGTGTCCGATCCGGTAACGGGCACCCCGTTTATGCTAGTGGTGATGACATCATGTTCGGGGATAGCCAAGTGCATGGTCGGATCACCGAGTAATGTGAATTTTCTGGAATTGTTACTGGTCGTATCGGCTGAGTTGAAGTTTTTGGCCAGTCTCATGATTTCTCCAATAGTCGGATAAGAGCCGTCAGCGAGCGGTTCGAAAAGGAAATCGAATGTAGCCTTGGTCAACCTTTCATTAGATGAGGAATAAACGGCTCGTGTCGTTGTGTAAAGTGCGATGGCTCCACCATCACCTTTGTTGATGAGTAGTTCGCCCACGCTTACGCGACTCGCATCGTCATAAGGGCCGAAGGAACAAGTAGCCGTTATGAATAAAGGCAGTTTGTCTTTATTCGTCCAGCCGGTGATGTCAGTATCTTGAAGCACCCTTTCTTGAGCCCAACCCGTAGGGCCTCCGTGTCCTAAATAATTCACGGCTAGTTGCCCTTTGAAAATAGCACCGTTAATAGCGGTTTTCGCATCCGGGTAGGCTTGGCTACCGGCAGAGGCGACTTGTTGAAAGGCGTCAAAATAAATTTTCGACAAGTTGAAATCGTCGTAAATCGTATCGGTTTTTACCGCGATTCGGTCAGCTTGGTTGATGTGTAAGTTGGTGTCCTCATCATCCGCTGCGAACGCTAAGGAAAGCCTCCAGTCCCCTAGGGTGACCGGCGAAGAATCGTAGCGGATAATTTTGTCAATTATTGCATCTAGTTCCGGGGCGCTTCGAGCGGGAATCCTACCTACGGCAATGTCAAGGGCACCCACTAGACTTCCTCCTTCGCCTTCACTGAGGAGGGCGTAGTAGTCGTCACTAGGAAAAGAATTGATGGGATCCAGGGATTCCACGGTTTCGTATACAGGTATGTAGTTGGTATTTGTTTCGACTTCGAGTTCGTAAATATTTTTGTAGTCGAATGAACCATCTCCAAGGAGAAGCAGGTACTTGTAATCCGGATGACGATTATAAATCATTTTTACAAAATCACGGATAGCGGTGGGGTCAAAAGAACCGGAAGAGAATTCATTGAAAACATCTTCGATAGGAGCTAATGCAACCGAGATTCCACTATGGGCAGTACGGTGTTCGGCTAATCGTTGTGCTGCCGCTTCAAATACTTTGGGGTATATGAATACGGCATCGACATTATTGATGGCGTGAAGATTTTGGTTTTCGATTTCTCCTAGTGAATTTGGACGGGGGAAGTCGGCATCTTGCTGGAATGCGATGAATTCTTTAAATGTATTGGTTTCCGTTTCGAATGCTAAATTTCCGCCTGAAACTTGCGTTGTCATTTCGGTGGCTGCCCAAGGAGTGGTGATGTTCCAAATTTTGGTATTGCTCGTTCCGCCGTTCAGCTGGAATTTGGATACGGGGGCGTCTAAAGTCCGCTTGTCGCGGAATATCAATTGATTTTTTCCCGAAAGGGATAAATTACTCCTTGCAATAAGCCGGATATAGTCTAGCCAGCCTTCCGCTCCAGCGGCTGGATAATCAATGGTAACACTGATGTTTCCGGTTGATACGGATGTGCTTCCTTTTACTGATCCGAGATTTGCGAATATGCGTTCTACGTCTTCTAAATTCGTTCCTGAAATAACGGTGCTTTGAAAATTTTCACCATTAATGGTGGCTGTAAAAAGTGAAGACGTATTGCTTCTTCCCGCCAATAAAATATCAAATTCTATCGGTTGGGAAATATCCATTTGTGGGAAGTTGAAATTGTAAGTTTTGGTTTTGACCAAGTCGAACTTTTCACCGAACCAATTTCTGCCGGATCCCGATGCGAAACTGTAGTCATTCAATACATTGTAACGGTCATCCTCCCAATATTGGTAATCGTCAAATGTCTCGGTGGTGTAGGTCGCTCCGGATGTTGAAGGGGCGATTTGAACTCTTTTTCCGGTTGAAGAGCCGATTTTGACGAAGTAATAGTTGTTTTTGTCATAAATATTATTGTCGAACTCGTAGGCGTCATTTTCCGTCGAATAATTCCACACATCAGGCCCTTCTGCATAAAAAAGGATGAAATCTCCGGGATCGAAACGGCCATCCGCTTCACCTATAAATAAAATCCGGTTTTCCATGACGTCATCCGGTCGAAATAGATCAATGGATCCGGGGAGTTTTCCTCCGCCGTTTCCTAATATTTGAATATTTCGTGGATCGATGGATGACATATCACTGATGCCTAAGTTGTCTTTAAAAAAGTCATAGTCCAATTTGTGAATGCCCGTTTCGGAGACACTCATCTTGTAAATATCACCATCGGCAAGGTTTGAAATCGTTCCCGGATCCCGATTAAATACCGTGGCAGGAGAGATTCCTTTGTTTTTTTCTAGTATTACAAGATCGAATTTTACTAATTTTTTAAGTTCGCCTCCTTGGTATATGAGGGGGACGAAATAAGCAAAACCTACATTTTTCTTTCTGTTTTTTTCCACGCCACTATTTATTTGAATAGTAGTAGGGATATTTTTGGTTTCTATCTGGGGTGATATCGTGATTGATTCAAAAACGGGATTGGCTATTCTAGCCGAAATGTCATTTCCATGTGTTAAATCGAACTTTTCAATGAACACAGGTAACCGATCCTGACGTTCTTGAAGTGCCCCTTCAAAGGAAGGGCCAGAGGAAGTTTGATTCCACTTGAGGTCAAAGGAAAATGTACGTTCGGTTTGTCCGAATGATGAAAAGTATCCCCAAGTGATGATTCCGACGATTAGGAATAATTTATTCATATATTGTGTTTTCAATTTTCGTATTAGTTCGGAAACCCCCTCCAAACTGTTAGAAAAACGTTAAAGTGGAAGAGGTATTGTATATTAAGAATACCGGTCGTTTCCTTAACGAAGTTAATTCAATTAGGGCTTCATTTAATTTTATTTATGAAAAGAAAATTAACGCTTTTCCTATTTACCCTTTCTTTTTTACTTGTAATGTCGTTTGGAAGACCTGTGTCTGCGCAAGATGTGGTGTTTAGTCAATTCTATGCATCACCTTCCGTATTGAATCCTGCATTTGCAGGAAACACCTATTCTCCGTTTTTGACACTCAATTATAGGAACCAATGGTCTTCCATATTTAACGCCTATGTCACCTATTCCGCTTCATACAGCCAATTGATAGAACCCTTGAATTCTGGAATAGGGATTACCATATTGGCTGATCGTGCAGGGGATGGTATTTATCGTTCGACCGGATTCAATGTCCAATATTCTTATCGTGTAAATATCAAAGATGATATTTTTTTGAAAGGAGGAGTTCAAGCAGGGAGTATTCAAGTTGCATTGGATTGGGACAAATTGATATTTCTAGATGAATTAGACCCTGTATCCGGTCCCGTTAACGAAACCCAAGAGGAGCGGCCAGAACAGTTGACAAATACGAAATTTGATGCTTCCGCTGGCCTTTTAATATATGGTAGGCGGTTTTATGCCGGTTTTAGTTTGCATCATCTCAATACACCTGACCTTAGTTTATTGGATTCCGAAGATGATTTGACCGCTGGTTTACCCATGAGATTCACTCTTCATGGGGGGGCTGAGATAAATTTAACAAATCAGAACAATATTCAGAAATTCGAGGCGTTTGTATCCCCGAATATCCTATACACCAAGCAAGGAGAATTCAACCAAGTTAATGTAGGCGCTTATTTTGGAATAGGACCTGTCAACTTGGGTGCTTGGTTCAGGCACACTTTCGGAAATGCCGATGCTGCTATTTTCTCTTTGGGTTATGGTGCGGGTGTTTTTAAGTTAGGGTATAGTTATGATTGGACGGTTTCGGAGTTGTCTGCACAATCCAACGGATCCCATGAAGTGAGTCTGATCATCAATATGGATAAAGATGAAAAAAATAAGCGGAGGAGAAGAAACAGGGAGTTTAATGACTGTTTTAGGATGTTCCGTTGATGTTTTTTTTACAATTGATAAGGTATAAATGTCATTTTGATTATATTTGTTCGCCGTAAAGGAATTTTAAACCTAAGCTTACGATGAAAAAAATCTTGAAGTTAAGTCTCGGACTATTTTTGGTAGCAGTAATTGCTGCAAGCTGTGGGAAATCGGAAAGATCTTCTACTACTGGTTGGAAATACAATGACACCGAGTGGGGTGGATTCGAAAAGCGTGACTATGAAGGTCAGGCAACCGGTCCCAATTTGGTGCTTGTAGAAGGTGGTACCTTTATGATGGGTGTTACCGAACAAGATGTTACATTCGAATGGAATAATATTCCTCGTCGTGTAACGGTTTCTTCTTTTTATATGGATGAAACAGAAGTTGCGAATATTGATTATCGCGAATATTTGTATTGGTTGAGCCGAGTCTTCGGTGAATCTTACCCGGAGGTAAAAGTCAACGCATTGCCTGATACTTTGGTGTGGAGGGAAGAAATGGCCTACAACGAGCCATTTGTTGAAACATACTTCCGTCACCCGGCTTATGATACATATCCCGTAGTAGGAGTAACTTGGTTACAGGCCAATGAATATTGTAAATGGAGAACTGACCGTGTGAATGAGATGATGTTAATTGAGCGCGGAATCTTAAATCCTAATTCTGACCAAAAAGACGAAGATAACTTCAATACGGAGTCTTACCTTGCCGGTCAATACGAAGGTTCTGTCAATAAGGGAATGAAAGACTTTAAGACGGGCGGAGAGCGTGCTGTTCAATTTGAAGATGGTATTCTTCTTCCATCTTATAGACTACCTACTGAAGCCGAATGGGAGTATGCTGCCTTAGCACTTGTAGGAAACCAGACATCTCCTAAAGACGAAAATATTTCTGACAAGAGACTATATCCTTGGAACGGAAATACTGTCCGCTTCCAACAAAGAAATAAATATCAAGGAGAAATCCTAGCGAACTTCAAAAGAGGACGTGGTGATTATATGGGTATGGCCGGAAAGTTAAATGATAATGCTCACATTACGGGAGAAGTCAGAGCTTTCCTTCCAAATGACTTTGGATTGTACAACATGGGTGGTAATGTCAGTGAATGGGTAATGGATCTTTATCGTCCGTTGACATCAATGTCATTGCGAGATGTTGAAACTCATGACTTGAACTCTTTCCGTGGAGGTATCTTCAAAACAAAAGAATTGGATGAAAATGGTAATCCTGTACAAAAGGATAGCCTAGGACGTCTCCGCTATCGTTATGTGCAAGATGACGAGGTTGCTGAGCGAGAAAACTACAAGCGAGGAAAAGTTTACGATTATTTGGATGGTGATAAAGAGTCAGAGGTTACTTATGACTATGGTAATACGACATTAATCAACGACAAAGCTCGTGTAGTTAAAGGAGGTTCTTGGGCTGATCGTGCTTATTGGTTGGTGCCTGGCGCCCGTCGATTTAAGCAAGAAGATAAAGCTGATAAAACCATTGGATTCAGATGTGCGATGACCCGTACAGGTAGTCCAAGTGGTAACGACTTCAAAAGCGGTAACGGTTTTGGAGGAAAACGTAAGAAGACAAAGCGTAAGTATAAATAATTCCTGAAATGGAATAAATAAAAAGGGATTCATGGTCAGGACCATGAATCCCTTTTTATTTTCGTCAAACAAGTACATTACTACTGATTACACAGTGTGCTTATCTTAGCTTTGTCAAAACCTTATTAATGCCAGATAACCTATGGAAGGGAAATTAC
>JAHDCE010000657.1 GCA_020630045.1 Saprospiraceae bacterium
AGTCAGGGCAAAAGATGTTTGCAAAATTTAATATTATTTAGTTTACAGTGTATTTACTTGAGACACACTCAAATTTTGTTACAATACCTAATAGCAATACAATTCGATGGATCGATTAAAGGAAAAATTTAAGGATAAAGCAATCGCTTTATTC
Source organism: Saprospiraceae bacterium (assembly GCA_020630045.1). Lineage (GTDB taxonomy): Bacteria > Bacteroidota > Bacteroidia > Chitinophagales > Saprospiraceae > JAHDCE01. Next base: position 155 of record JAHDCE010000657.1, read on the forward strand.
ACTGAGCTCAAACAGACTCGTAAAGAACATGGCGATACCAAAGTGGGAGAGGTGACCCTCGCTCAAATGTTGGGTGGTATGCGAGGAGTAAAAAGTATGTTGTATGAAACTTCTCAACTCGATCCCTTTGAAGGAATTCGCTTCCGCGGATATTCCATTCCCCAACTTAGAAAAATGTTACCCAAAGCCCCCGGTTGCAAAGAACCATTGCCGGAAGGATTGTTTTGGTTAATCCTCGTTGATGAAATTCCGACGGAGGAGGATGTAAAATGGGTGACCGAACAATGGAAAAGAAGAAGTGTGGTACCTGAGCACACGTTCAAAGTATTAGACTCGTTGCCGGTGGATACCCATCCGATGACACAGTTTACCATCGCTATATCATCCATGCAGACAGAAAGTTTGTTCGCAAGAAGATATGCCGAAGGATTGAACAAAAGCGAATACTGGGATCCGGTTTATGAAGACACCATGAACCTGATTGCTAGGTTGCCTAGAGTAGCGGCATATATTTATCGTCGGACTTACCACAACAGCGACCATATCAATCCGGATATTTCCTTGGATTGGGCGGGTAACTTCGCTCATATGCTTGGAATCAAGAAACCGGGCTTCAAGAGCCTTATGCGTTTGTATTTGACCATACATGCGGATCATGAAGGTGGTAATGCTTCTGCACATACCACCCAGCTAGTAGGTTCCACTTTAAGTGATTCTTACTTGTCATTATCGGCAGGTATGGATGCATTGGCAGGGCCATTGCACGGACTTGCGAACCAAGAAGTCATCAAGTGGGTATTCCGCATGATTGATACTTTGGGAACACGCCAACCCACTAAGGAACAAATTGCCGATTATGTTCACAATACGCTAGCAGCCGGTAAAGTGATTCCCGGATACGGACACGCTGTATTGCGTCAGCCCGATCCTCGATTCATGGCTCAAAAAGCTTTTGCCGAAGAGTATATCCACAACTCGGATATCGTTGAGGTGATTTGGAAGATTTTCGAAGTCGTTCCTCCAATTTTGAAGGACTTGGGTAAAGTCAAAAATCCTTGGCCAAACGTAGATGCGCATTCCGGTGCTTTGTTGGTACATTATGGAATGACAGAATACAGCTTCTATACCGTATTGTTCGGTGTCAGTCGTGCAATGGGAGTATTGGCTTCTCTATGTTGGGCACGTGCACTAGGACTTCCGCTTGAGCGACCGAAGTCGGTGACGTTCGAATGGGTGAAAGATTTCTTGAAAGAAGAAAAGGTCGAAGCCTAAGCAAACTGAAACTTTGATAGAAAGTATAAACTCCTTGTCATATCCTGACAAGGAGTTTTTGTTTTAAAGCCGAAATACAATGGTGTATCAACAAGAACTGGTACTTTCCCCTTTACCTAGGGGATTCCATCTAATTACAGGTATCGTATTACAACAAATGCCCACCTTTCCGGAATCGGGGATTTTCCATTTGTTCATAAAGCATACCTCCGCGGGTCTAACGATTAATGAGAACGCCGATCCGGATGTAAGAACGGATTTTGAAAGTATTTTCAATCATGTCGTTCCTGAGAACTTGCCCTTTCTCGAACATACATTGGAAGGTCCTGATGATATGCCGGCACATATCAAAACTGCCATGGTAGGAACATCGATTTCTATTCCCATCACAAATGGAAAACTGAATCTAGGGACTTGGCAAGGCATCTATTTATGTGAGTTCAGGAATCGTGGGGGAAGGCGTAAATTGGTGGCTACGATTTACTCTTGACAGTATATCTCTTTAACAAGGATTTAACCACATCGCCGCAATACTTGGATACGAATGAGTAGGGTGAAGCGTTTATCCTTCTATAAAACATCATTCATAGTTCTACTACATTCTGAAACATTAATCTCTTACACCATGAAATATTTCTGGTTATTTCTTTTTATACCTCTGATTGCCATTTCTTTTTCTGCATGTACCGAAGACGGTGATGGTACTGAAAATCCTCCGGGTACGGAAGATGGTCCCATGCTTCACTTCCGATTTGCATTCGATGAAACCCAAGACCGTTTGAACAATTTTGGCAATGTTGTAGAAATTCCGGCAGGCAATGCTGCTCAGACTCCCGACTTCAAAGAAATGTCCATTCATTATATTGAATTGGCACCTACTCAATGGACTCAGTTGGGAGAAGGCGATGTCGTTTATTCCGGAGAGAAAAC
>JAHDCE010000658.1 GCA_020630045.1 Saprospiraceae bacterium
AGGGAGAAGTCCAAATGTATTTTTCCGAAGGAAAAATACAGGCTTACTATTCGAAAAAGAAAAAAGTCTTTTAAAGGATGTTTGTATTTACATAAGGTAGTGAGCTGTTCCCATCAAAAAAGAATGCTGGCGGAGTTATTTTCAAATTTAAAAATATCGGCTTAAAAATCAGGTTTTTCGACGCAGTCGAAAAACCTGATTTTCATTTGATAAAAGTTTTATATCAGGCCGTCACTCTCGCCGGAATAATCGCTTTCAATTTTTCAATGACAGCATCTACTTCTTCTTTCGTATTGAGATGGGAAAAAGAGAATCTCACGGTATTATATCCGGCAGGTTGATTCAGTGCGGCAATTACATGGGAGCCTTGAGCTGCACCTGAACTACAAGCGCTTCCTCCCGAACAACTAATGCCGGCCATGTCCAATAACATCAGTAACATATCCCCTTTGGGAGAAGGGGGGAATGATACGCTTAATACTGTGTATAAAGGATGGGCTTGACAACCATTGAAAATGAGATTGTCGAAGTTTTCCATCAATCGATCTTTCATATATTGTCGAAGGGCAGAAATATGATTTTTCCATCCTTCAAGGTTTTCATATGCCGACTCTAATGCACGGGCCATTCCGATAATCCCGATTACATTTTCTGTTCCACCTCTCATGTTTCTTTCTTGGGCGCCACCGTCAATGAAGGGTTTAATGATATTGTCATTGTTAATATAAATAAAGCCTACTCCTTTAGGGCCATGAAACTTGTGAGCCCCGGCAGACAAGAAGCTGATTCTCGTATCGTTTACATCAATGTCAAAGTGTCCGACGGATTGTACGGTATCCGAATGTAGATAAGCGCCATGAGCCTCGCATAAATCGGCGACCTTTTGCAAATTCAGAAGTGTTCCGATTTCATTATTGGCATGCATAAGCGAAACCAATGTAGGTGTGTCATTGTCAGTTAACAATGCTTCCAGTTCAGCATATTTAGGGCAGCCCATTTCATCCACATGGAGATTGACCACTTCGATTCCATTGTCCCTGGCTAGGGATTCGATGGTATGGGAAACACAATGGTGTTCTACCGGTGATGAAATGATTCGTTTTACTCCTAGGTCACGAACGGCGCATTTTAGGGCCATGTTATTGGATTCCGTTCCTCCTGAAGTGAAAAAGATTTCACCTATAGAAGCTCCTAGGCAATTGGCGATGGTTTTCCTGGCCTTCTCCAAGGCAGTCCGGACCTTTCGTCCGTCCCCATGTATGGAAGATGGATTTCCATGAAACTCATACATGAATGGAAGCATGGCATCTACCACTTCCTTCGTCATCGGGGTCGTTGCGGCATTGTCAAAATATATCCTCATGGTTCAATATTTAGTAAGGTATTGCAAAGTTGCGAATTAATGCCGGATTGACCAAGTACAAAGTTAAAAGGCTTCGGTGCAATCGCACCGAAGCCTTTTAACTTTTTTAATTGAATATTCAAATCTCCTATTTTAATCTGAAAGTTGCCAAAACCGGATCAATATCCTTTACAGCACTGTCAAAACGGTCGGGTGTAGTGGTGAACGTCAGGACATAAGCCGTACCTCCTTTCATTCTTACATGTTGTTTAATTTTAATGTTATTTCCTTGAATATTCCCTCCATAAACCATTTCATGGTATTCATTCGCCGTCCCTGCGTTTTTCCTTTCGGAAACTTCCATTGCGTCAGGGCCGATCATCGCTCCGATTTGTTGTTCGGAAGCCCCAACGAATCCGTTCATATCAAGTCCCATCATGGACAAATCCTGAACGATGAGATTAACGTTATCTTGGAACCCGCCACTAGCGTCCGTCATCAACATAAGTTTCGCTTGTGGAACAGCCGCCGAGTTGTCAGTCCAGCTAGAAGGATATTTAAAGAAATAATCAGCATTGTCAATAGTGGTCCATTCTGAGGAACCCGTGTCCGTGTTTTCTTTTACAGGTTGGGTTGTTGTGTCTGTTACCGCTTTCTTGCTTTTACAAGCGGCAATGCCAACGAAGAGAGATAAAATGATAATTAGATTACGCATGTGGAATTGTTTTGTTGAAATCGAAGTAGCATTTGTTATACAAATACCAAAGCAACGATTTTTATGAATTAATGACTGAATGATATTTCTTTAACTTACTTAGTTTACAGTGTATTAAAAATAAATCGCCTCTTGGTTCCATTGATCCAAGGGGCGATTCGATTTTTGTAAAAATTTATTTTGAATTTCAAATGGCTTTTGTAGCCAAGTGATTAGATCTTAAGTACCTGGACAAAAGTAATTGAATAATGATTTTCAAGGGTATTTTTGTTTTAGTCGAGAGAAGCCCGGAAACTGG
>JAHDCE010000659.1:0-462 GCA_020630045.1 Saprospiraceae bacterium
TCCATAGAATTTATAAAGGTTGTGTTAAATAACAGTAATGCCCACATTAGATTTACGGAGTGAGTATAAATTCTTGACTTTAGGCCTGTTTTTACTGATAAAACAGTGAGGAAATCGATTTGTTTTCGTGGGTATTACGGATGGTTTTGGCAAACATCTTCGCCGTACTCAATACTTTTATCTTAGAAACATCCTTGCCTTCTTTCAAGGGCAATGTATCGGTAACCAGTAATTCTTCCAGTACAGAAGAAGCAATGTTTTCATATGCTTTTCCGGAAAGGACGGGGTGTGTACAAATGGCCCGAACCGACCTAGCACCATTTTCTTTAAGCATGGCTGAAGCACGACAAAGCGTACCGGCCGTATCCGCTAAGTCGTCCACTAAAATAACGTCCTTACCTTCTACGTTTCCAATCAACCGCATTTCCGCTATTTCATTCGCTCGCTTGCGATATTTGTCGC
>JAHDCE010000659.1:472-2351 GCA_020630045.1 Saprospiraceae bacterium
TTTCCTAGCACGTTTGACACCTCCTACGTCCGGTGAAGCAAAAACAGTATTGGACAAGTCCTGATTTTCCAGATAAGGCATAAATATGTAATCGCTTCTCAAGTGATCTACGGGAATATCGAAAAAACCTTGCAATTGATCGGCATGAAAATCCAAGGTCATGATTCTATCGGCACCGGCGGCTTCCAATAAATTGGCCTTCATCTTTGCGGCGATAGAGACCCTAGGTTTATCTTTCCTATCTTGGCGAGCATACCCGAAATAAGGAGCGACCACTGTAATATATTTGGCGGAAGCCCTTTTTGCAGCATCAATCAATAATAGTAATTCCCAAATATTATCGGCGGGTGCAAAAGTGGACTGAATAAAAAACACCCAAGACCCTCGAACCGATTCTTGAATATAGGGCGCGATTTCACCATCACTGAACTTTACGAGTTCCATCTTCCCCAAATCATCGCCGTACAAATCAGCAATACGCTCAGCGAGATACCTTGAGGCGGTACCCGAGAACAGTTTCACATCTTCTAAAATCATGAGCCGGAAATTATACTCGAATTAAGTGGTTTGCAATTTTCTGTCTTGCTAGAATTCTTTCATCCCACTTCCCATCGAGTATATCAGTGGGATGAATAGTGCAAATTTAGGAGTTTCATTCGTGTTTCAAAGCAATTCCATAAGCATATTTCAACAACAACATTTTCACAGAACACCACACACCCTCAACAACTGTATGATGGCCATGATAATAAATACCAAACCGATTACCTCATTGAACCATTTCTTATACTTTTCTATCCAACGTGTCAATAATTCGCCTATTCCACCGAACATGGCCAAGGCAATAAAAGTCCCTGCACAAACTCCTATGATAAAGGAATGGATTGTTGCAGGTTGGAACACGAGTAGCCCCGCAGCTTTCAGAGAAGTAGAATAAACCACCCAATATGGAATAGCCAGCGGATTGACAACAGACAATGCAATTCCTTTTACTAAGGGTGGCCATCTTTTCTCGCTCTGGAGTTTCTTCCCCTCTTTACTTTGACCACTTTCCCGTTTTTTAAATCGATCGGCAAAAAAGAAAACCAAACCGATAATAAAAAACAAGGGAATCACTGCGATTTGAATAGCTTCATCAATCCTAGGGTTCGCCATTAAGTAATCGCTAAATAAGATGGCGAAATATGCTTGTATATACTCAATGATCACGACTCCCAAAGCAAACCATAACACTTTGGCATAGCGTTCGGAAACGGCGATTTCTATCGCCGTAAGGTTAAGTGCGCCGATCGGAAGAGAACCGACAAACGAAATTCCGAATCCTAGCAAAAAGTGTCCTATCAATTTTTGGAAGTCAACGTTTACAAATCAAAATTACGGGCATACTTGAACGGGTTCATCCGTTTCAAATCCACCATGAATGAAACCCTGCTGAAATACTTTCCTCGTTGTTTCAATAAAGCATCCAGGTTATTGGTGCTGTACAAAGGAAAATACAATCCTACCCGCTCGTCGAATAATTCGACGGCAATACCGATATTGGCGACCAATCCATCATTGAAAGTTTGTCCGGTATCAGTTCCTTTGTCGCTATAATATCCCACATCGATGTATGGACGTATATTGGGGATGTACTCCGGAAAGTCCATCGGAAGATCGAACTTGAAATTCAACGCAGCTACGAAATCATTACTCAATCCGAAGTTTCCGACATTTCTTACGGGGGTTTTAAAACCACCCTGAGTTAGACTAACCTGATTCGAATAAAATCCTTCAAAATCACTTCGCCCTAAATAATATTCCTCAAACAATGGATCTGAGACTCCATTCCCTATCAATGACAAACTCCCTCTTGACCCCCCCAAACTAGCAGTGGATG
>JAHDCE010000029.1 GCA_020630045.1 Saprospiraceae bacterium
ACAAAAATACCACTGAAAATCATTATTCGATTACTTTTGGCCAGGTACTTAAAACGAGTACTTTTTAAATTCGAAATCCACTCCTTCTTGAAATGAGGTTCAAGAAGGAGTTTTTTTTGAAAAAAATTTCTCATTGTTCTCTTTTTCCTTCCGGAAATAATATTTCGCCCCTTACAAAAAATTAATTCAAACAACACAAAAACACATTCATAACGAAACAATATTTTTAAATAACGTATTTAAAACACTAACAACAAAATTAAATTCTACTTGGTTTTTAAATTCCGATAATTATACCTTTGCGGCCGTTTTAACCAAAGACCTAAAAAATTAAATAAAACCAAGTTATCATGAAAAACATTTTCTTGATCCTCCTAGCCCTCAGCCCTGTATTAACCCTGGCCCAAACCTATACCATGAGTGACATGACGGTCACCGATTGTGAAGGATACATTTATGATAGTGGCAACACATCCGGTAACTATCTCAATAAGGAAAACCACGTGTTCGTCATTCATCCGCAAGCTGCTACCAGTATCACCATCAACTTTACATCTTGGGATGTAGAGGCGGGATATGATGTACTCAACATCTATTCGGGGACATCCACCAACGCCCCACTCCTAGGAACATTCAGTGCGAGTTCTCCCGGACAAATCCAAGTGGACGGAAACGCGATCACACTCGAATTCATTTCTGATGAAAGTGTCACTGCAACCGGTTGGGCAGCCAATTGGTCGGCCAACTGCTACATGGATCCCATTACACCGAACGCATTCCGTATGGATGAAGTCAATGGTCAAACCTTGACGCTTTGCGAAGGCATGCTATATGACGGCGGCGGAATTTCCGGCAATTATGGTGACAATGATGACTTTACGGTCACCATCAACCCGGGAGCTTCTATTATCAACCTTGAGTTTTACGAATGGGATGTCGAGGATTATTATGATAATCTTTATATCTATGATGGCGTTGACACCCAAGCGCCGCTCCTTGGAAAATATAGCGGTTCTGCTCCTAGCAACATTTCAGCAAGCAGCGGCTCCGTAACCTTGCGATTCAACTCTGATTACTCCATCAATATGGCCGGTTTCAAAATGAGCTGGCACGCCGGCGGCGGAGCTTGCTCTACCATGATGCCTGCCCCAATCGCCAATTTCAATGCTGTCGAAAACAATATCGAAGCTGGACAAGGCGTGCAATTCAACGACATGTCTGATTTGAATCCGACCAAATGGGCTTGGACATTCGAGGGAGGCACTCCTGCTACTTCGGATGCAGTCAATCCGTACATTACATATGAGAACCCGGGCGTTTATCCGGTGACATTAACCGCCTACAACGCATTCGGAGAAGACACCGAAACCAAAACCGGATACATCATTGTCAATGAAGCGATGCCGACTTATTCATTGAGCAACCGTACGGTCACTGACCAGTGTGTAGGACGCGTCTATGACTCCGGCGGCAATACCGGCGGATATGGCAATGACGAAGTGACCATGTTCTCTATCATCGTTCCTGAAGGCGCCGTAAACCTTACACTTGAATTCACTTCTTGGGAAGTGGAAGCCGGATATGACGTTTTGCACATTCATGATGGCAGAACCGCCAATGCTCCTCTCATCGGATCTTATAGCGGCTCTATGCCTCCTAGCATTACGGCAACGGGAGATGCTCTCACTCTTTATTTCGTCTCAGACAATACAGTTGTCGGAGAAGGGTTCGAAGCGACTTGGACTTCTATGGGTAGAGGCTGTGGTATCGGATCACATTTCAAAAGTGCCCAAAACACCACACCCAATTCCATTGAAACTTTCCACCTTAGTCCAAACCCCGCATCTAACGGATTCGTCATCGTTGACTTAGCCTTGGAACAACAAGAAGACATTCAGGTTTCGGTGGTAGATATGAACGGAAAAACCATTAAACGCATCTTGAAAAAAGAATTCCTAGCAGAAAAATTCAGGGTTGATATATCCGAGGTACCCACCGGAATGTATATCATTCAAGTTCAAGGTGAAAACCTGGCGGATATCCAAAAGTTGATTGTAAAGTAAGTACTGATTATTCAATAATGATTAAAGGTGGATGTCTCACAACCCATGTTGAGGCATCCCCTTTTTATTTTTTGTGCTATAAATTCTAAACGAATTCGCACAAAAACCCACACATCAAAGCTAGTGTTACGATCCAATATCCTGCATGGATAAGGATATATTTCCAACCTCTCCGCTCGAATAAAGCATTGATGGCAATCAATGGCAACGCAATAGCTATTCCTGCAAAAACACCGTGTACCGCACCATGTCCGAAGGAGCGGTGAAGGTCTCCGTACTTACTTATAAAGTCTTGGAAAAATGCGTAATATTCGCCGGTTTCTTGGGCGAATCCTTCTTGTGTGACGAAGAGGGAGCGAGTCGTGAATTGATGTATACTCCAACCAACCATAGCATTACTCAAGAACAATCCGAATATATAAGTCAATATAAAAATGACAATCATGTTTCCGGATTTCATTTTTTCCTCTGTCATGCCGGCAACTCGGAACCAAGTTTTCCCGAACATGAAGTTGCTATACCAAACGGCTCCTATCACTAGGGGAAAAAGTGCAGAAACAAAAGGCATTAGGTAATTTATTTCCATTGGTTGTAATATTTTGTTAGAAAATTATTGGAATAAGGTAAGTTGTTTTTATTAGGAAACAAGTCTAATTCTCAGTTGCTTTCTTTTTTATCACCCTGTATTTAATCATTTTCCGTTCTTCGAATTTTTCTCCTGTTATTCTATTCAATACAATTAATTCAAAATTTTCCTGAAAAATCCTATCCTCCGATTGACCTGTTTTTATATGAATTTCATTCTTATTATTTTCCTGTAAAGAATTGGATATGATTACAAACGGATTTTGGTAGTTGTTCCCGGGGTTTATAGAAATTGGAATATCATAATTCCCGAATTCATATAAAAGCATTGTATCTAATGAATGATTTACCAAATCAAGCCTTCCCCCTAAATCACATTTCCAACTTTTCCAATAGTAGAATTGGAACACCTTATGTGTGAAATTATATTCTTGAATTACTGACATTTTCCCTGAATCGAAATCCTGGAAATTCAACTCAATAAATTTTCTCAATATTTTAGAATCTTGATTTAGCTTATCAACATATTTGTCTGCAATTATCTCATTTGCAAGTTCTACTATTTCGTTTTTAGAGATCTCAATTTTCAGATTCGTTTGTGCATCTTTAGCCGCTAAATTTATTATCGAAATTAGGGAATCTTCATTTTCATGATAATTCAAAGAGGAGGCTAAATTTAAAATTTGAGCAGTAAAATCATTTGCTAAAATTTCTTTTTCATTATTTGTAAGTCTATCGTCAGAACATCCCATAAATATTATTCCGAAGGCAATTAAGATGACAGGTAGTTTTTTGTTTTTCATTTTCAATGACTGATATTTTTCAAATATAAACAAGACTATAAAAAAAGCCGCCGGAATTTCCGGCGGCTTCATTTTCCCGTAAGGGAATATCCTATATTGCCCTATTAGGCTTTACCATGACATTTTTTAAACTTCTTGCCACTACCACACGGACATTTGTCATTCGGTTTCACCTTGGTACCTTCGCGTTTGAACGTTTCGACGACCTTTCTTTCACTTACCTTTTCGGCGGCTGCCCTTGAACGTCTTTGGGTATCCGTTCCTTCACCCGGACGGCGATTGGTGGATACTTTACTCAAATCCGTTTTTTGCTCTTTGGCTTGTTCGACGGTATTCTCATCTTTGAAACGAAGACCGCCACGCATTAGGTAAGTGACCACATCACGATTCACATTACTAATGAATCTTTCGAAGTAATCGTAAGCTTGCATCTTATACTTGACCAATGGATCTTTCTGTTCGAATTGGGCGGATTGAACGGTGGTTTTCAATTCATCCATATCGCGAAGGTGGTCTTTCCAAGCTTCATCCAACAAGGCCAAAGTCACCGTTTTTTCAATATCCCTGACGATGGAAGTACCTTGAGTATCTACGGCCTGTTGTAAGTCGGCGGCCAATGGCAACGGACGATTACTTCCATCCGTAAATGGTAAGGCGATTCGCTTGTAGCGTCCACCTTCATTCGCCAATACTTGCTGGCAAAGCGGATATAGAACGCCCTTGATCTGATCACATTTTCTATTATAGGTATCAAATACCTGAGATTGATAATTTTCGACCAACTCGTTGATGTTGCCGGTTACGAAAGCATCCTCACCCAAAGTCGGATCGACACCAATTTCCCGCAAGGACTCTTCGCGGAATGAATTGTAATCGCCTTCTTGTTTATGGATAGATACTAGCTCTTCAGTAAAACCAAGGAACATGGCGTGTAGGTCCAAAGAAAGTCGTTCTCCTTGGAGGGCGTTATTCCTTCGTTTGTAAATCGCTTCCCTTTGGATGTTCATCACATCATCATAATCTAGCAATCGCTTCCGTGTACCGAAGTTATTTTCTTCGACTTTCTTCTGGGCACGTTCAATGGATTTGGTTACCATACTGTGCTGGATAACTTCTCCGTCTTGATGTCCCATTCGGTCCATCACCTTCGCGATTCTTTCCGAGCCGAACAAACGCATCAATTTATCTTCAAGTGAAACATAGAATTGCGAGGACCCCGGATCTCCTTGACGTCCTGAACGTCCTCGAAGCTGTCGATCCACCCGACGCGAATCGTGGCGTTCGGTACCGATAATGGCCAATCCTCCGGCGTCTTTGACCTCTTGCGTCAACTTAATATCCGTTCCTCGACCTGCCATATTCGTTGCGATGGTAACATTTCCCGGACGACCGGCTTCCGCTACGATTTCCGCCTCGCGTTGGTGTTGTTTCGCGTTCAGGATATTGTGTTTTATTCCTCTCATATTGAGGAATCGACTTAGTTTTTCAGAAATATCTACCGTGGTCGTACCTACTAATACAGGTCGGCCGGCATTACTTAAGCGAACGATTTCTTCAACTACTGCATTAAATTTCTCCCGTTCTGTTTTGTAAATCAAATCGTCTTTATCATCTCTAAGGATGGGTCGATTCGTGGGAATGACGACTACGTCCAACTTATAGATTTCCCAAAACTCCGAAGCTTCGGTTTCTGCAGTACCGGTCATACCCGCCAATTTGTGGTACATCCGGAAGAAGTTCTGTAAAGTAATCGAAGCATAAGTTTGAGTCAAGTCACCTACCTTCACGTTCTCCTTGGCTTCCAATGCTTGGTGAAGACCGTCGGCATAACGTCTTCCTTCCATGATACGCCCGGTCTGCTCATCTACGATTTTGACCGAACCGTCCATAACGACATAATCAACATCTTTTTCGAAAAGGGAGTAAGCTTTCAACAATTGATTAATCGAATGCAATCGCTCCGCCTTAGTTGAATATTGTTGGATTGCCGCAGCTTTCTTTTCATCCCGCTCTTGTTCGGGAATGGAAGTGTCAGCCTCGATATGCATCACTACCTCCGTGATATTATCCATGACGAAGAATTCAGGATCTTCGTTACCCTTGGCTAAAAATTCCGCTCCTTTATCCGTTAAATCAACGATGTTGTTTTTCTCTTGGATGGTAAAAAGCAAAGGTTCATCTACTAGATGCATGTTTTTGCTTTGCTCTTGCATGTAGTAGTTCTCCGCTTTCTGCATTTCTACCCCGACTCCTTCTTCAGAAAGGAATTTAATCAAAGGACGATACTTCGGCAAAGATCGATAAGCGCGAAGCAAAGCCAATCCGGCTTCTCCTTCTTCATGCCCCATTTTGCCTTCTTTAAAAAGACGCTTACCTTCAGAAAGGTATTGGGTGGTCATTTTTTTCTGCTCCGATATCAGTCGCTCCACCCTAGGGCGAAGTTCCTGATATTCTTGCTGATCCCCTTGAGGAATCGGGCCGGAAATAATCAATGGAGTCCGTGCATCATCAATCAAAATGGAATCGATTTCATCGACCATTGCAAAATGGTGTTTACGCTGAACGATTTCATCTAAAGAACGAACCATGTTATCGCGGAGATAATCGAATCCGAATTCGTTGTTCGTACCATAGGTGATATCACATCTATATGCATTCTTTCTCCCTGGCGAATGGGGTTTGTAATGATCGAGACAATCAATGGTCAAAAACAAAAATTCCATGATCGGGCCGATCCATTCCGAGTCACGACGAGCCAAATAATCGTTAACGGTAACGACATGGACACCATATCCGGACAAACCATTCAAATAGGCGGGAAGAGTAGCCACCAACGTTTTTCCTTCCCCGGTTTGCATCTCGGCGATTTTACCGTCATGAAGTACTTGCCCACCAATCAACTGAACGTCATAGTGAACCATATCCCAGGTGATATCTCCCCCTGCTGCTTTCCACTGGTTTTTCCAAGTAGTGGTATCACCGTCGACAATGAGATAATCTTTTTTAGGATTGCCCGCCAATTCTCGGTCATGCTCGGTTGTCTTAACAGAAAGTGTCGGGTTTTCTTTGAAGCGACGAGCTGTTTCTTTCACGACGGCGAATGCCTCGGGAAGAATTTCTTTCAGTATGTCTTCAAGGTGTTTGTCCCTTTCTTTGGAAATCGCATCAATTTCATCAAACAGTTCTTCCTTCACTAGGAAATCTGGTTCTTCGGCCGCTTTGGCTTTTAGATTGTTGATGTCTTCTTCAATTCCGGCAAGATGGTCTTTGATTCTTTGGCGGAACTCGTGTGTTTTGTTCCTCAATTCATCATTGGACAGTTTGCTGTATGATTCGAAATACTCATTGATTTCTCCTACTACAGGGGCGTAAGTTTTGACATCTCGGTCATATTTTGTTCCAAATATTTTACCGAAGACTTTTGATAATCCTCCTAACATGGATAAAGGGATATTTTATGATTTCTATGGTAGATTGAACGGAATAACCTCCATTCAAGTTCGCAAAAATAACCGAGAAAAAGGATAATCGTCTTTCCTATATCTATTTTAAATCGGTTTTAATAATTTAAATGATATAGAATAAAGAATTTTCTCAAAGTAATTCATGCAATTCCGATTACGGAATATAGATAATCATATACCATACCAATGCGAAAGACACCTCAAAAACGGTCAAATTGGCACTTCATATTTATAGAGAACCTACTTTTTGTCAGGAAAAATGAAAAGCATATGCGATAATGGCAAAATTTTTCAAGATGATGGTTTACTCTTCCTCCGAATCATTACTCTCACCTATCAATTGTAGCACTTCATTCAAGGACATATCAAGAATACGGGCTATTTTTTCCGGAGTAAACCCATCTGCGATGAACTTTTGAACTACAAATTTAAGCGTATTTGTTCGGCCTTCCTTGAGACCTTTCTTGTGACCTATTTCATGCCCCTCCTTATGGCCTTTTTCAATGCCTTTCTTCCAAGCCTTTTGAAAAAAAACACTTCCTTCTAAATCTATTTCTATTGGCATATCTTCAATCGTATTTTCAATTGCGTTATCTAATTTACGTAATCTAGACAAGACAATCAATTGTGTAAGGAATTTCTTTAGTTCCCCTATATCATCCGACTTGGCTCTCAATTGCTGAATGATAAATCGGGAAATCACCACCGGATCCAATTCTTTAAAATCGGATAAAATGGTAAGTATAATCTCTCCGGCATACTCCGAATCAAGCAAAAGTTTATAGTCAATTTCATGTAGAACAATCAATTCGAAACCTGTAAAAGATTCTTCGGGGAAAAGCTGAAGTCGCATCCGATTTTTTTTAGCTCCCAAATAAATAACGATATGACGCACCGGTATTTTAAGTACTCGTCCAAAAGTAATCATATAGTTCATGCGGCGGATTTTCGCAGTAGGCTGCGTTGTGAAAATCCTTGCGTAGCTAGGCTATGCGCGGTTTTCACGCCTTACCTACCACAAAAATCCACTCGCCTGTATCTATACATTACTTTTGACCGAGTACTTATATTTCCGTTGAATAATTCCATGATATTCTTGCATGCGGAGTACCATGTCCTTTTCTTGACGGGTTTGAAATTCCAGATGAAGCAAATATTCAGGAGCGGTCGCATCTTTATCAAACACCTTTGCCAAGAAGTCCACTTCCCTTGCAGTCGTGATATTCAAACTTTCAGAGACTTGTTCGATCCTTCGATCTTTTATATCCAAAAATTTTAGAGCGAAGGGCAATATAATTGACTGGATGTTTTCTTTGAATATTTTATCATAGGCTTGGGTTTCTTGATTCTTTTCCATTCGTCCATATCGGGTTTTGATACCCTAAAGTGTTCCGTAATACATATTTGTTACCCCATTCACCTCCTGTCTCAATCAGTTAAAAAGGGGTTAAAAGGAATAACAACTGTTGAACATCACCTATTCTTTTGACTATATTAGCTTCGCTAACGCAATTACCAATCTTATTATTAGAATCAACATGAAACTATTTCAATTTTTCGCCATTGCCATTTGCTTGTGCTTGACTACTACTATTTTTGCACAAAGAACGGTTCCTGCCATTGATGTAAAAACCCTTTCGGGTAAAAGTGTAAATATTCAAGATTATACCAATGATGGCAAATTGACCATTTTGAGCTTTTGGGCGACTTGGTGTTCTCCTTGTAAAAAAGAATTAAACACAATCGCCGATTACTATGAGGAATGGCAAGATGAATATGATGTCCAATTGGTAGCCGTAACTATTGATAATGCTCGCGCACTTCGGAAGGTAAAGCCGATGGTGGATAATTTCGGTTGGGATTATATCATATTGAGTGACCAAAATGAGGATTTGAAAAAAGCGATGAATTTCCAGACGGTCCCTCAAACTTTTGTTATTGACCAAGATGGAAAAATCGTTTATACGCATTCCGGATACAAGCCGGGTGATGAAGCGGAACTAGAAGAAGTTCTTAAAGAACATTCCCGATAAGGATTGACTTTAAAAATAAAAAATACCGCATTGAGAACTATCTCAATGCGGTATTTTTTTTTACTAGTAGAGGTTTTTAGACACAAAAATTCCAAAAACATATTTATCACAATTTTTCCTCCTTCTCATATTCTATCATTTTGCGATAACCGACAAAAGGCAACTTCAATAAAAAGCCGATACTTTCCACATCTTTGGCATCCGGATAAGTATCCACTCCGTACACCAATTTTTCGTTATCTACCTTAACGTAAGTACCGAATATCCGATCCCAAAAAGAAAAGATATTTCCATAATTGGAATCACTATAAGGTTGGCGGTGGTGGTGGTGTACACGGTGCATATCCGGCGTACAAAAGAACAATACCAAAAAGCTATCCAACCATTTCGGAACACGAATATTGGAATGGTTGAATTGGGTCAATATCAAAGACATGGTTTGATAGAAAAACACCAACCATATCGGAGCGCCGGTGACGATGATCGCCAAGGCGGTAAATATGAAACGGAATACACTTTCACCTGGATGGTGTCGATTGCCGCTTGTCGTATCAACATGTTGATCCGTGTGGTGAATAACATGAAACTGCCACAACACTTTTATTTTATGTTCAATGAAATGAATCAGCCAAGCGCCAATAAAATCCATCAACATCAAGCCGACCAGCATTTGGAGCCACAAGTCCATTTCTATCCAATTGAGGACACCGAAGTTGTAATGTTCGGGACCGACCAGCCTTGATGTTTCCAAAAGGAGAAATGCCAAAGGCAAATTCACCAAAATGGTGGTTAATGTGAAAAATAGATTGTGAAGCGTGTGTTTGGTTCGATTGTAGGTCATTTCGAAAAAGGGAATTCCCTGTTCCAAAATCATAAAAAGCGCCAAGCCACCGACCAGTAAAATGGATCGGTGCTTCGTCGGCATATCCATGAAATAATTCTTGACCTCTATTAATAACTCCTCCATTGCCAGATAATTTGTTCCAAAAATAAAAGGAATTTCCGGGCAATGGTTCATTGTATCGAATCATTTTTTATCAATCCATGCACAACTCTTCTTCCGGAAGGCAAGCATCGCCCGAATCAGGCAATCCATCCGCATCACTTAAGAGTTTACTCCAAGCTTTTCCTCCTAGGCCGAGAACCCCTTTCCCGATCTTACCGGACATTTTCATCAAGAAGGCATAAGTCTTATATTTCCTCCTGAATTTCGGATACAAATCCACCAAGTCTTTGCTATATGGTTTTTTGACCATTGCGAATGCCGTGGATAGCTTAGCGGGACCGGACATTCCTTCTTGCCAGGTGCCGACTTCCTTCAATATGCGATCGATACTTTTGTTATTTTGATCAAAATATTTCTTTCCATATTCCGCTCCCTTTTTGGGATTGGTAAAGCGGATGGTCTGCCCCATCATATCAACGAAGCTGGTAGCCAATGCATCCATTTTCCTTTCCGGAGATGATTTGGAAAACGCTGCTGTCTCCAACATCCTTTTATGATCGTCTAACCATTGGTTCTGCTTTTTAATGGCACATCCGGAAGACAGTATCATCGCCGTACAAGCGAACATCATTATTTTTAAAATCGATTTTTTCATAATTTCTAATTTCAATTTGAAACGTTCAATTCATAATAGATTATTTCCTAATCACAGGTTATTGAAATCCTAATCTTTCATCGACAATTGGATTCGTTTTCTTTGCAAGTCGATGCCGGTGACACGAACCATCACCTTCTGATCTAATTTCAATACTTCTGACGGATCTTTTATAAATCGGTCAGTAATTTGTGATATATGAACCAAGCCATTCTCCTTGATACCGATGTCAACGAATGCACCGAACTTGGTCAGATTCGTTACGATGCCGGGAACTCGCAGTCCTTCATACAACTGATTGATGTCGTGGATATCGGCAAATGAAAACACCTCCGCTTCTCCCCTAGGATCAAGTCCCGGTTTTTCCAGTTCTTTCATGATGTCTTGTAATGTCGGCAAACCGATGGCTCCGGAAATATATTGACGGATGTCAATCCTTTCTCGGTCGGATTTTGAAGCCAATAAATCATTGACTGATGCTCCGGCATCTTTGGCCATTTTTTCAACCAAACCATATCGCTCCGGATGTACCGCACTATTATCCAATGGATGTTTAGCGTCCGGAATCCTGAGAAAACCGGCTGATTGTTCAAATGCCTTCGCTCCCAATCCGGCTACTTTCATCAACTCCTTTCTAGAACTAAATCCATCTTTTTGCCTGCGATATTCTACAATATTCTTGGCCGTCCTTGCCGTAATCCCGGACACATATTTCAATAAATATGGACTGGCCGTATTGAGGTTGACCCCTACCCGATTCACTGCTAGAGAAACGACTTCATCCAATTTGTCTTTTAATAATGTCTGATTCACATCATGTTGGTATTGTCCGACACCTATGGACTTGGGATCGATTTTCACCAATTCGGACAAGGGATCCATCAAACGACGGGCGATGGAAATTGCTCCCCGAACCGTCAAATCCAAATCCGGGAATTCTTCCCGAGCCACTTCTGATGCGGAATAAATGGACGCTCCGGCTTCATTGACCATGAACACTTGAATGTCGGCGTCCTTCCCTATGGTATTCTTTACAAAGCGTTCCGTTTCCCTTCCTGCCGTTCCGTTTCCGATGGCAATCGCTTCTATTTGGTGTTTTTCTATCCAGCGACCGATTTTCAGAGCGGCATCATCCGTCTTATTTTGTGGTGGATGGGGATATATCGTCCCATTTTCCAATAAGGAGCCATGTTCGTCCAGACAAACGACCTTGCAGCCCGTCCGAAAGCCGGGATCAAGGCCAAGTATCGGTTTTTGCCCTAGGGGAGCCGCTAGAAGCAACTGCCTCAAGTTTTCCGAAAAAACAGCAATCGCTTCCTTATCAGCGGCTTCTTTTGATGCTTTCCGAAATTCCGTTTCTATAGCAGGTGACAATAGCCTTTTATAGCCGTCTTTGACAGCGATGGCGACTTGCTCGGCACAGTCGCCCCTTCCCTTGACAAATATCCTTTCCAACCTTTCAATGGCTCTGTCTTCATCAATACTGATGGAGACCCTTAAAAAACCTTCTGATTCCGCTCGACGGATGGCTAATAGTCGATGGCTCGGGCAACGTGACAGTCGCTCTTCAAAATCGAAGTAGTCCTTATACTTTGCGGCTTCTTCTTTTTTCTTTTGTACGACCTTTGCGGAAATGGTGGCATAACGTTCGAATCCTTCTCTAACCCGTCGGCGAGATCGGCCGTCTTCGCTCACCCACTCTGCGATAATGTCCCGAGCACCGCCTAGTGCGGCATCCACATCTTGGACATCTTTGGAAATGAATTTCCGAGCTTTTCCATCCAAATCGTATTCGCGTTGTGCCATTATGATTTTGGCTAAGGGTTCGAGTCCCTTTTCCCTTGCCATACTCGCCCTTGTTTTCCGCTTGGGGCGGAATGGTAAATAAATATCTTCCAGTTCACTGGACACCCAACAATTTTTGATGCGTTTTTCAAGTTCAGGAGTGAGTTTGCCCTGCTCCTGAATCGAACCCAGTACGGTTTCTTTTCTTTTATCCAATTCTTGTAGCGACTTCCATTCCGATTGGACGGACGAAACTTGCAATTCGTCCATGCTTCCGGTCGCCTCTTTCCGATACCGGGAAATGAAAGGAATGGTAGCTCCATCTTCTAGGAGTCGAATAGTAGCGTTAATGGATTTTTCCGGCAATCCCAGCCGTTGTTTTATGATTTGAATATGGGATGACATATCTTGAAGTTTGAAAGAACCAAGGTACGGTTTTCCTTTGCATAGTAACAAACTAGAAACATGACTTCAAAGATGAAATTTAATGGCTTCGCAATAATACTCCTGCTCGTATTTTCGGCTTGTGGGCCTGATGGAGCCATATTAGAAAAAGTCGATCGACTAGAAAAACAAGTTACCGAGCTCAAACAAGAAAACTCTTCGGTCATTGTCTCCTTGGATGAATACAAAGAAAAACTTTTGGAAGGCAGGTTGATTCACAATGTTTTTTTCAATTTTAAAAAAGATATTTCCGATAAGGAAAAAGAGAATTTTAAATCGGAACTATTTCGTCTAGCGAACATCCCACACGTCCTAGATATTGAAGTCGCAGAACCTGCAGACACCGGTGACAAACGATTGCGAGAAGATTACGACATGGTCTTATTCATCACTTTTAGTGAGGAAGAACAATTGGCTAAATACCAGATTCATGAAATTCATTTGGATGTCAAAAAAAATGTAGGTCCATATTTAGCCCAGGCACCATTCGTTTATGATTTTAAACAACGACAGTAATTATAAACGAGAAGGACTTGACCCATTCCTGAATCAAGTCCTTCTACATTCTAACAACCCTCTTTCCGATTGGCTCGATTGTATTTTCATTTGGAATATTATTTTGGTTGTATAAAAAAGTTAGGCGGTTAGGCGGGGAGTATAAATATGATATGCTTGATTTCCATGATCTTCTTATTTGCCCTAGGTATGGTGACCGGTCTATACTTTAGTAAAAGCTAATTCTTCTTGTTTTTCAAAAAGTCTCCCGAGGGAGTTGCATCACTTTTTTCAAAATCCGGTTTTAATGACAATTGAGTTAGCTAATAAAAGTTTCGCCTTCACATTGTATAGCCGGTCAACCTAGGAACCAAAATCTTTATTTTGATTTGATTGGGTATTAATTAATTGCTGATGGTACAAATATGAGGGAGATATCCCCGCCGGGAAATGGCGAAGTAAAAACCGGTACAGGTGAGGTAAAAACCGGTCATTTTGACCTAAAAAGTGGTAATCAGGCTAAAAAAAGAAGTTCGTCAGATTAAACCGCTATCCTTTAAAGCATCTAAAAAGGAATCTTTTCGACGACGTGAAATGGGAATCCGAGAGCTATCGGACATAACGACGGAGCCGCCGTCATTCCTATGGTAACTCTTGATACAACCGGGATTGATAAGATGGGAATTGTGGATGCGAAGAAATCCATAATCTTCCAATAGTCGTTCGTATTCTTTGAGGTGGCGTGTGGTATAGATTCGTTTTCCGTCCTTGGTATATAAAGAGGTGTTGCCGGCGTCCGACTCACAGCGAAGGATATCCGCTACGCGGATAAACTCCATTCCATCGGCGATGGGAACGGCGATTCGGTTGTCAGGACTATTGTGTCGACGATCTAAATTGTCAAGGAGGACTTTGTATTGGTCCATTTGCTGTTTGGATTGGATTTTTTGTTGGGCTTTCCCTACAGCAGCGACCAATTTCAAATCATTGATGGGCTTTTGGATAAAATGGAGGGCGTTGAATTCGAATGCTTGGAGCGCATAGTTACCAAAGCCGGTAACGAAAATGATTTCGAAGTTTATTTTTTCGAATTTCTTGAGCAAGTCGAAGCCGGTTCCGTCTTGCATATTGACATCCAAAAAAACCAAATCCGGCGAATGGGATCGAATCAGGTCGAAGGCGGATTCTACCCCTTCGGCTTCGCCTATCACTTGTAGATATGGACAATAGGTCGTTAGTAGCCCGGACAAGGCTTCTCTTTGGTTTTTTTCGTCATCGACGATAATCGCTTTCATGTAATTTCATGTTTATTCCTCAATTGGAATGGTCAGTGTTACTTGGGTTCCGTTCGGACGACCGGACTTATCAAATAAATCCTTTAATTGGATTTGAATGTCCATGCCTTCGAAATCCGACAGGAGTTGACGACGGTCTTTGGTAATTTGCA
>JAHDCE010000660.1 GCA_020630045.1 Saprospiraceae bacterium
GATTGAACTCGAAAATGATACCTCCTACATAGACGATGAAGGAAGAAAACAATTCGTACTCAACCTTTGCGGAGAATCGGAAACCGTTATTGATAATGGTAGTTTTTCCAATACGATAGACAATTACAACTGGGAGTTTTATATCGGCTCGGATACCGTATTCTCCAATGTGAAAGATATTCCGCTGACCTTTCCCGATTTCGGAACATATGAAGGTATCATGATGCTCAATCCCGGACAAGTTTGCGGTGATACCGGTTACATGACCATCAATGTATATCCTGAAATCGTATCGGATTTCGCCTTTGAATACGATACTTGTATTTATGGTCCTGTCGTATTTTCCGACAGTTCCTATACAGGAGCAGGTGACATCCTTGCGTGGGAGTATGATTTTGATGATGGTAATTTCGGATACGAACCGGACTTGCAACATTTTTATTTGGCACCGGGGGCTTATGATGTGGCGCTTACCGTTCGTGATTCCAATGGATGTGAAAATACTATGACTCGTTTACTTGAGTTTTTCCCGGCACCTTCCCTAGAAATACCGGATGGAGAAGCGTTGGAAGGATGTGATCCTTTTTCCGTCTATTTCGATAATTTGGTGACCCAAATAGATTCCACTTATCAAATACTTTGGGATTTTGGGGATAATACCACTTCCGACCAAGTAGATCCTGTCCATATCTTTACGAGTCCGGGCATTTTTACGGTCAGTATCGATGTGGTGTCACCCATCGGTTGTGAGGCCAGTGCCGTTTATGAAGATTATATCAGTGTATTACCTTCTCCTGTAGCCGCATTTGAGTACTCACCGTTGGAATTGACCAATTTTAATAATACCGTTGATTTTACCAATCTCTCAGAAGACGAAATCGCTTGGTATTGGACTTTCGGAGATGAGTCGCCACCGAGTTACGAAGAAAGTCCCACCCATACTTTTGAAGGTTTCGGTGAATATGAAACCGTACTGGTCGTCAAACACGAAAGCGGATGTTTCGATACCGCTTCTGTAGTGTTGGCCGTCAACCAAGAAGTTACCTATTTCCTACCCAACGCGATTTCTCCCAACAATGACGGGGTGAACGAAGAGTTTCGAGGAGTCGGTGTTTTTGATGGAATGACCGAGTTCAAAATGGGGATTTGGAACCGTTGGGGCGAACGGATATTCGCTACCGAAGACCCCACTCAATCATGGAACGGTCGCAAAAACAATGAAGGGGATATCGTGCCGGATGGCGTCTATGTCGTCGTCGTTACCTACAAGGACGCGATGGGCGAACCCATCGAATTGAAGGGCTTTGTGACGGTGGTTAAATAAGAGCCTGTTAAAAATTATTTTTTTCTTTAATATGAAATGGAGTTTTGCCAAGGATGAGCCGCTTTTTTTGAGGAATAGCCATAGCTATTGTGATAAAAAACGGCGAAATAATTGGCAAAATGGCGTTCATATTATGAATTATAATAAATTTTAACAGGCTCTAACCATTCGTCATTTGTTCTTACGAGCCACCAGTACATAATAATTGAAAAAGAACTGCTCGTCTTTGAGTAGGGATTTTTCAATCGAAAATCCTCGATCGGTCAGCATTTTTTGGTACTCCTCCAAATCATATTGGTGGGGATGCAATATATCTCCGGGCAACAAGCGGAATATATGTTTGAATCCGGCGTAATTGTGGGCATCTATGGACACGACGAGTACGCCTTCCGGCGAAACGGACTTTTCTAGGATATCGAAACACAATTCCAAATCCGATACGTGGTTGATGGCGTTCAGACAAAACAAGATGTCGAAGGGCTGATCCGCTTTATATTGTTCCAATGGTAGGGTGACAAAGTCCACGTTGGGATATTCCGATCGGTCGAAATGGGGTAGCTTCTCCTCGTATTCGTCAATCAATGGATCTAGGGCGGTGACGGGCTGGTTGTCGTACAACAAAAATATACCGGCAGGCCCGCAACCGGCATCCATAATGGTGTCATCGGGTTGGATGTCCACACCGGTTTCTTCTACGAGTTTCTTCCAATATTCCCGCTTCCAAGTCAGGTATTCTTCCTTGTCCTTTTTGTTCAAATAGTTTTGCCACCAACGGATTTCTGCCGCTTGGGCCACTTTCCAACGTAATCGCATTTGTTTCGTTTGGGGGAGCGTGCAGCTCCCATGATGCAAAGTTGCAAAGGTAGGAACTCCCATGATATTCCTGTATCTCATTGTGGGCTTATGCACTAATTCGTGTCGAGTATCTTTTCTTGAAGGTTTTTCTTGGGTTGAGACGCAATGCATTGCGTCTCCACTTGTGTTTCGGTCTTGTCGGAGAAGGGT
>JAHDCE010000661.1 GCA_020630045.1 Saprospiraceae bacterium
CTACCACAAAAATCCACTCGCCTGTATCTATACATTACTTTTGACCGAGTACTTACGTAGCCATAAATAATCAGGGCAAATATTTACTCCCTTCCCTGACGGTTAATGACGGCAATTCATGCTGGTCTATGAATGCCGCTACCCAATCGGGTTCGAACTTGGATATTTGCCGTAAGGCCCACCCCATCGCTTTTTGATGAAAAAATTCCTTGGAACCTTGGTGTTGCAATATGTATCGAGAAAGCCGTTGGAGATCCGTTTGTTTTTTGTATTTCAATTGATAAATAATGGATGTACGATTGAGCCAAAGATTGTCATCGACATTCCATTCATCCATCAAATCGACCTTTTGGGGGTATTTTTGAAGATATGGCCCTACCCCATTGGTGGCGATCGCATCAACGGTATCCCACCAAGAGTGAGTGGTAATCATATATTGCATTAAGGCAAGTGTGTCTGCCGTCCATTGTCGCTTGGCGCGAATCAATAACTCGACAGCGGTGTAATGGAATTCCCGGTATTCAGAATTCCATAATCGACGGATATATTCTTCAAAGGAATGGTTGTTATCAGCAACCATTTTTTTGATGAACGGCTTGGATAATTGCCGCCAACGGGGTGCGGATAACCCTAGGACTTTAAACTGATTTTTGAGGTATGTCTCCATCGGTTCGACCCGGGACAAATCACGATGTTCCAAGTAAACTCCGGAAAGTTCTTCGATGAGTTCCATAGCTGTTCAATCACCAGGTCTGGAGAGTCAAGACGACGGTTTGCTCAGGTTGATTGACATCTACGGTACAACTCTTGTAGGAAGGTTTACTCCACTTCGCCCTCGGATCGTTTGAAAATCCATATGGTTCTTTAGGAATCCATGTCCGGAAATCCATTTTTCCGTTTCCGTTGACATCATGGTACAAGGAGAGTCCATATTCCCCGTAAGGGATATCTTTGAATACATAAGTCTGCTCGGGAGCATCTGTGCATTCGAAAATCACGTCGCGGAATTGTCCGTGGTCTTCCAACCAATATTTGGGGCCGTCATACATGCCCAATTCGATTTTGCCGGTGGCTTTTTTGATATTGACGACTTTAACCGTTAACGTGCACTGTGCCGACATGGCGAATGAAAACACCAAGGAGAATAATAAAATGATGGAATACCTCATATCTTAAGTTATCTGGTTCAGAATTGAAACGAAACTCGTCCCTCTTCCTTGTGCAAGATTGAGATAAAAAAACGAATCCCCAAATCTTTAACTGTACCATAACAAGCGCTAATGGGCGGCTTCTTCCCGTTCCCTACGGGCTTTGTAACGCTTGGCGACCCAAAATATAAATAGTCCGAATGCTAGGATTCCTCCTAGGAGGTAGAGTTGATTGATGCCGGTTTTGAGGACGGCGAGGAAAACGATTCCGACAAGGAAAAGTGTCGGCACTTCATTGAGGAGGCGATAGCCGAACGACTCCCATGAACGGTCGCCTTCGGCCAATTTTTTCATGCGTGCTTTGCAATACAATTGGTAGGCCGTGAGCAATACTACGAACAGGAGTTTGGTGTGTAACCACCCTTGGCTGAGATATGCCGGGTTCGCCACCAACATCAGAATACCGAATGTCCAGGTCACCATCATCGCGGGATTGCAGATGGCTTTGTACACCCGATTTTCCATGATGATGAGTTGAGGCACCAATACATTTTTTTCGGTTTCGGATTTGTCCATCGCTTCACGGTGGTAAACGAACATCCTTACTAGGTAAAACAAACCGGAAAACCACGCCACCGCACCGATGATGTGGATGGCTTTAAAGTAAAAAAGGTATTGAAATAAATCCATATTAATCTGCAATTTCACCTTGGAACCACAAAGCTCCGGTGACTTGCATTCCTTTTTCCATTTGATCGATACGCATGTTTTCTTGATTGATGAACATATCGACGGTAAAGAATTCCGGATCTTCTTCGTGGTTAATCAATTTCACCTTAATGATAAAACCTTCTGTGGTACTGTTGAGTCGTACTTTTGTAAAATCTTCCAATTCACCGATAAAATCGAAAAATGTCGGGCGGGGAATATTTTGGTTGGGCATGTACGAAGCGAATCCCTCGGCTATCGGGTGTCCGCCGATTTCGGTGAGGTTACCTTTTTGTAGTGCCAAGCCAATCGCTGAAACGTGAATGTCAAGATGCTGTTCCAGTTTGTAGCGCATCATGTTTTTGCCATAGTCGGTGGCGAAAAATCCGAAGGCGAAAGTATCACGGCCGCCGCCATAAATTTCGGCCTCCAAATTGCCGACATGCGACCATTCATAAACTTGTTTGGTT
>JAHDCE010000030.1:0-2349 GCA_020630045.1 Saprospiraceae bacterium
TTTCACCGTGAAACATAAATACCGGACATTCCACTTTATCTATGTATTTATTGGATTCTAATTTATATCGAATAATGAAGGGCGGGAGGATTTTGGTTTTCTCCAAAATCAATTTTTTCAAACTCGAATAAGGCGCTTGTAATATTAATTTAGCAGGTCGGTTTTTTGCGGCGATTTGTGTGGCGACTCCGGTGCCCATTGATGTGCCGGATAAAATGATTTTTTCTTCCGGGTATTCTTGTTTCAAATGATCGTAAATCATTTGGGCGTCGGAAATCATAGTCGCTTCGCTGTTGATTCGTCCTTGACTTTTTCCATATCCCCGATAATCGGCATACACCACATCATATCCGTTTTTGGTATACAAATGGTGTCCTTGGCCCCAGCCGGCCACCGTGCCTCCGTTGCCATGAAAAAACAATACTACGCCCTTACTTTCATTCGCAGTAAACTTGAGATGATGAATATTTATTCCGTCATCGGCAGTCAAAGTAATTTCTTCGATAACCGCATTGAACTTAAATTCATAACCCTCGTCTATTTTCGTCGGAAAAAAGATTAGGGATTCTTGTATAAAATAGAGGATGATACATGCGATGACGTAAAGTCCTAATATGATAATTATTCCTTTCTTTAGATATTGCATTTTGTTATTTATCCTTATTTAGTAACAGTCAAATAATAACTTTTCGATTTCACTTATGTAATTTTTTGTCTGTTACTTAAAATGTATTTAAGAACAAGCCCAACCGAATGCAAGTTCACCTTTATTGTCGGGGCTTTGGGTAAAGTATCCAATTCCACAATCGCCGAACATATAGGGTAAATGATCTTCTGAATCCAACTGGAACAACAATTCCATTTGCCGATTCGTATTTCTATCAAACGGATATTCTACCGATTGTACCCAATAAGGCCACCCGAATAATTTATCTTTTATAATCGGTAATCCTTTTTTCTTTTCCTCCATCATTTCGTACACTTCATCTTCTAAATCGAGATCGATTCCAAGATCGGAATATTCTTCAAAATGCGGATAATCATCTACCGGATTCCAGTCCACAATGATTTTTTCATCAAATATTTCATTGATATCCGGTTGAATTTCGGCGGACTCATTTTCAATTACAACCTTGCGACAATTCACACTTTTTGAAAACGGAAAATAGGCTTCCAAATCAGATTCACAAAGTGGCTGGCTATTCGTACAATAAAACAATTGAATTAATCCCTCTTCCGATTTTTCAGGCAGTTCAGATAAATTCAATTGTAGGAATAATTGCATGTTCTTTTTGCAATTGGGGCAAGTCGGCCAATCGTTTTCATGACGTAAATATGGAAATCCTCCGATTTTACTTTTTGATGAAAAAGAATTCGAATTCTCCTTAGTCTCCGGCAAATAAGCAGTTCGTTTAAATCCTTTTAAAATTGATATCGTTCGATTGAATTCTGCTTCAACATTTATTTCTACAGAATCGTCCTTCTTTATTGTTTTTTCTTTGGGCTTCCACCCAAACAACTTTCTTATTAGATTCATTTCATTAATCGTTAATACTCGTTTCCAATACGCCTATGGCATGAAATATTTCCCTGCAAAAATCGGATCTTTTGTTTCAAAATGGTCTGGCTAAATGGCGTAGGGACAAATAGCCCCTATGAACATTTTAGCCTTTGTTCGGCACAGGCTTCTTTTTATTTGTCTTTCAATGTTATTATTTCAATCGTCTATTTTTCCAATTGAAATATTTCATCAAGATACTTCTTAAAAAAGGAATTTTGATTTTTTGTATCTGAATTAGGTCAGAAATATTCTCTGGAATTTCACCTTTCTTGTCAATAAATAATTTGGCTTTTTCTTTTAAATGCCCAGGGTACTTTTCAATCTCTTTAGGTAAGTTTAACGAAATTCTATATTTCATTTCAATGTCTGATTCTTTTTGAAAATCATTCAGTAATATCTCAATTCTTTCATTCCTTTTTGAATCTGCTAATTCGGAGTAGGTTTTAAATTCATCTTCAGACATTCTACTTTCACCTTTTTCTTGTTCTCTACTTGAAAAAGAACTTCCATTCCAGAAATATTTTCGTCCATAAACTTCTTCTGAATTATCAGGGTACATTACCAAAACTCGTCTATCCCTAACCCAATAAAAAGCTCTTAAAACCCCTATTTTTTCTTGCTTATTTGCGGATTTAAATCTCAAGTTTAAATAATCATTTACTTTTAAATCGTAGACTCGAACACAAGGACTTAGAAAGTTATTATTGTAGCTTGGATCTTGAACCATTATTGCTGCTTCTATTAACTTTTCCATTATCTGAAAAAGAATACATTACTCGAAGTACTTG
>JAHDCE010000030.1:2359-14620 GCA_020630045.1 Saprospiraceae bacterium
CCTTTATTGCTGCTTCTATTAATTTTTCCATTAAGTTTTCTGAAAAAGAATCCATTACTCGAAGCACTTGAGGAACAAACCATTTCTCTTTTTCATTACTTAGAAGATTTACCAAATACTCTTCTTCTTCAGTATTTAAAATCCCTTTTTTTGATTCTCTGAATTTAATAAAAATGTCATGACTATTGTATTTTTCATACAAGAAGATTTCTTTCTTATTTACCAGCTCTTTAAAATTTATATGTAGGTCTTTTATCTTCATTTTCCTGCTTGTGGCGAACAAATGCATATAAATAACAAGGTATTCTTTACAAGGTCGGCAAACCAGTAGGTTTGCCGACCTTGTATTCAATTAAGAAATTTCCATTTCCATGACCCTGCCCGATTCTGTCAATACATAAAACCTTTGGTCTTCCGTTCCCGGAACAATCGAAACGACGGGCTCGTCCATCATGTAACTTCCTTGAACTGTGGGAGTCCGTTTGTGGTGCGAATTATTGTAAATACAAATTTTTTCCGTTCCCGCGACTACTACATATTTTGAAATCAAACATACAGAACGGATATCCTTTACTTCCTGTCCGAATAATGATCCGACAGGATTCAATCCCAATACTTTCGGCTTGAACAATTGGCAAACATTGTCATTCCACAACACCACTTTCAATGCTTTGAACGGACGTGGATGAGCCATGCCTTTCACCTTGAATCCGACATCGAAATATTCACTTTCTCCGCCTGTGATTTTAGATCGAATCAAAAATCTATCCCTTGCGAAATAAACTTGTTTTTTTGAAATAAAAGCGTCTAAATATCGATCACCCGGTTTTGCGAAAACAGGCGTATTTTTTTCATTTAAAATACAATCGACGGATTTTTTCAGTTTTCCGTTTTGAAAGGTTTGGATAACCGCGCGACCACTTTCCGCTACCAATGCATAATAAATACGAGCGTCAGCAGACATCGCCAATCCAATCGTATTTTCAGGCAACCAGCTCGGTTGTCCTATAAAAACAGGAACGGGAAACTCAACTCCTGCCTGAAAATTCATCCGATAAAAATGACTATAAGACGGATTTGAAGAAATAATGATTTCCCTTAATTTCCCAAACACCCCTTGTCGTAAATACAAGGTCATTTTATCATCGAATTCATCACTGATATACTTCGTGGAAATCACCTTTCCGGAACTGTTCCACATCGACACCCAGACTTCATTATCATTCGAACCGGCAGCCATGAATTGACTACCTGACATCACGCCTACGGTAGTTTTCCATTTGATCGCCCGATCCAATACAATTTCATTAACCAGTTTGAGTTTTTTACGATTGCCATTGACGTCCCAAGGTTTCAATGATTGCATCTTTACGATGTATCGACTACTGTCACCGGTAATCAGGCGATCGTGTGGCAGATAATAACTCAATTGATGCAAAGCGACGTATTGTTCGCGATCCACCTGTTTTGAAACGATATCATAAGCAAATCCACGAGACAAATCTTTTAATGGTTCATCTTGGAATTTGTCGTTCATCCGTTTCATAAAAGACAGGAACAATTCGTATCTGGAAGAATTGACGTCTTTTTCATAAATCCGACTCAATTCTCCCTCCTTGGACATTTCTTCATTTTCATGAACGAAATCGAAGTAACGGAGCAGGCAGTTTTCCGGATCACGCCCCATTTCCCAGGCATCCAATAAGACTTTACGCGCCGCCGGTTCGTCTTTGAGTTTGGCATTGTAAATCCTTGCCGCCGACAAGTAGTCATTGCGCTCTACAACGGCTTCGATCGCCTGATGAAAAAAACCGGCCGCCCGTTCGGTATCTTCGATGGTCACACATAGGTCACCCGCTTTTTCGAACATTTTCAGATCGTCATATTCCCGGATAGCATCGAAATACATACTTCCTTTTTCATAGCATTCGGCGGCTGCCAATTGATTGTCCAAATGGTCTTTGTAAATGACCGCCGCTTCCCGATAATGATGTCCTTGTCGCAATACATTCGCAGCAGAAGAATAATCTCCTAGTAATTGGGCATAGACATAGGCGGCCTTTCGGAAATTCTTTTCCTTGACCAGTTGATTGGCGACCGCCAAATATTGACGTCGCATTTCTTCATATTTATCCAATCCTACGCTCCAATAATCTCCGAATCCTCCACCTCCGAGGGCACCGAGATTAAAACTCGCATCGCCACGAATCAAATTGGAAGACGGAGGAGCCATACCCCGATGCCCATATCGTTGATTCAAGGGCAAAGCGTATTTCAAGGCTTCTTCCGGGTTGTCCCTGAACATTTTCAATAAGCGGTTGATTTCTTTTTGTCTTTGTTTTTCCAACTCAGACTGATCTTGTTCTAACCACTCTTCTAGGTCGTCCAACATCCCCTCTCCTTTCTCTCCGAACTTCTTTCTCAACTCGGCCAAAGATGCTAATCCTCCTAGGAGATATTGTCGCTTTAATCGCTCCAGTGTTTTCTTTTTGGAATCCATTCCATTTTCGAAATCTTTCAGGATGTCTTCCATGTTCTTTTTTGTGTATTCCGACAACATATCAGTTGCGAAATTCACCTTTGGAGGATAATGGACGATAATTTCCTTAATCCTAGGACGGGGGGAATTTCCTTTTTGAGCGCCGGACCAATTTTCAGGAAGGACATTCGGCATATCAACACCATCCGCCAGGTCGAATTGATCACTAATATTGAATCCTACCGTACCGACGGAGGGATGGAATACTAATCTGTCCCAATGTATCCAATCATCCAATTCCCGGGCGGTGACGGCCGGAAATATTTCGGAATCAATGGGTAAGAACAATTTTTGTCCCAAATTTCCATACAAGATGGCCTTTCCCGGTTCCGAGGGACTTTTCCCGGAAGGGAAAATAATAAACAGCCCCTTAGGGGAAATATCCTCCTTGGATTGTGGGATGATATAACATTCCAACAGCTCGGGACGAACATTCCAAGCGGCTATGAATCGATACCATTCCAAAGCGTCCGCGCCTTTCAAAAACAAGCCGGATACTTCGCGTCGTATCGTAGTAGAGGGAATAAATGTCAATTTCATTTCTTGAGGATGTGTTGAATAAATTTATTGACGGTCAAATCATACATCTCGTTACAAAACAACTGCTCCCGATCCCTAGTAAAATGAGCGGCTCCCGCAGTGTTTTTGGTTTTGGTGCGATCTGCCACCCAAATCGCCGTAATCGCCCGGATGATAAATAGCAGCGTAAATTCAGGAATGGACGGGTCGGAGCTTTTACAATGCAAGAAGCCTCGACTATCGATAACGACCTCGCTCCCCTCGTGAAAGGTAAATCTGGTGAACGTGACTTCTTCATTTTCAATCCAAGAAAATGTATAGGGCTTTTGAGATGCCATGACGTTGATCATCTTTTTACCATCATTGATTTTCAACCAACCTTGGTTGGTCAATACCAGTTCCCTGGAATCGAAACAAAGTCGGTGCTTATCATTGATGTAAATGTCTTCGATTCGCTTCAGGACACTATATCCGCTATTGACTACCCGCTTGATTTCGCTTCGGTTGAAATTCTGATAGTAATGGCCCATTATCTTGTGCCCTTTTTTAGCGGATACTTCATACCAAGACCATGTTTTCAAATTCAATTTCATATAGCCGTATTGACTGACTTGGATATAAAAATCGCCGTCCCAAGCACAGGTACGGATTACCTTCATATGTTCCATCTTGAGCTCTTCTCGAAGATTCGGTTCATTGTATCGATTCAGGCAATATACGATCCAATTCCGACCCTTGTCCAAGGGTTCTACTAAAATCAAGATGTGCTTGTTGTCATTGGAGGTAATGTGATATCGACCATGTTCGATTTTGTTGAGTTTGACGACTCCGGCACGACCTTTCTCTCTCCAAAGTAAAACACGGTGATCTTGGGTGATGACTACTGCCCCCAAATCACTTTCACAGTAAGCATGACTCCGATCGAATTGTACACCGGCCGAAGGAAACAACAAGGGAGACAAAGGCTCTTTGACGAAAGCCGGTAGCCGATGATGTTGGGTCTTATTTTCCTCTATGGAAAATAGGATTTCATCCAGATTATATTTCAATTTGGACAACAGACTTTTACGGCCGTTCTTAAATCGAAACAACTGCAATTCACCAGAACGATCGACCTCGATGCCGTAAGACAATTTGGACTTCAATCCTTCCCTACCTAAAAATGAAACAGAAGCTCTACTTTCGGGGCTGGTTACCCAAATGACTTCTTCATCTTCATCGGTTTGTTTCAATGTTTCGAACAGGGCTTCGGAGCAATCCAATGCATGCGACATCTCTTGTAGTCCGGACTTCACACCATCTTTGGAAGAAAAATCGATTTCCTTTGTTTCGTCTTTGAGCAAGACTTTTATTTCTACTTCGGTACCTTCCTTGACATTTTGGGTGCCGGCCAAGGCAGCGGCCATTCCGAAAGTCCTAGGAAGTCCCCACATTTTTATCGTCGTATCCAAAAGGATTTTCCGCTTGAATAAAATATCGCTCGGAGGTTCCTCCTGCTTGTAATACAAGGCTTCGTTATTGACCAATCTCGCCAGCAAAGTGGTTTCGTCATTGGCCAATTCGGAAATCAACAATTTATCAAAATTGCCTCTATTCGCAATATCTGAAATACCACCCAACGCCCGTTCGCTACTGCCTTTGGTTTGGAGTGGTATATGAATACCCGCCATCAATTTCCTGGTCAATTTCGCCAAGCCAATGGTCTGTTCATCTTTTTCCAATTGGGACAACAAATCCAATTCGGAGGTTTCCTCCGGCATATCGGGAATTTCGACCGGTTCGGGAGTTTGGGAGATTCCTGTTTTGATTTTATTCTCCAAAGACGCTTGATCGGGGAATCTCTCGTTCAGCCTCCGGAAGACATGTAATATTCCTTTCAACCAGACAGATGCACTGATATTAGGAGTTGTCTTTTTATGATGCGGGCGAATGATACGGCCGGTAATATCCCCACTCAAAAACACATCTACGATTAAACGATTTTCAAAGGGATATTTTTGATTCAGGGATTGCCCCAACAATTCAATCGCCAAATGTTTTCTCCATTCACCTTTTCTTACTTCGGGGCCTAGATTATTTACCTTTTGTAAAAAGACAGTGGTTTCATCAATAATGGAGATGAGGTCGGACTTCGATTCCTCTTTCAAAGTTTGATTGAAGGCAGCTATGACGTTATCCGTATCATATCGATCTGTACAAGCATACAGGATCAAAAGGATGCTGCTCAATTCGGGTAATCCTGTTGCTTGGATATCACGCAGGATTTCCGCCAAATCTTTTTTGAAGACTAGAGTTCCGGGATTCGCCGACCATTCGACCACTTCTCCTTCTTCCGCCCACTTCCAGAAGGAATGCGGGTGAGGGGAAAAATAGTTGACGGCAACATCTATGATATTCTTTTCTTTCAATTTCAGATTATTTTATGCTCCTTCTAACGGCGGAACGGGAGACTTTTACCCAACCTTTTTCGGGAATTCTTTCTATCCCTGTTTCGGTCATCAAAATAAGATCCCTAGGATTTTCAGACCATTTCTTCCCTAGGAGAAAAGCGAAGGATTCCATTTCTAATTTTTTTCCGGAAGGAAGCACTAAATTTTTAAGAGTATAATATGCTTTTCCCGGAAGGGAAGGCGTCGGATTTCCCAGAACGAACACCCTTCCATCGGATGCCAAACAAAAGGCGAGGTCCTTCATCAAAAACTCAGCGGCGGTTTCTACCCATGTAACGAATACTTGTGATTTGACCAATAGGACATTCTCTTTCCTGGGTTTGTCGTCATCAACCAATTCTATTGAAATCTTATCCGGCCATTTCCCGGGCATTCCCGCTCCCGGCAAATCGACTCCGACAAATTCACCGATGGGTACCCATTCGATAAGGGGCAAGGACTTTTCAGGCGTTTTTTCTCCCGAACGAAAAAGCAATCCTTCTTCGAGGAAATATTTACCGATAAGCGGAATGGCATCCAAGGAATCGCCCTTTGACTTCACATCCGTTTTTATCCAAATACTGTTGGGACATTCTCCGGCCCAAACATTCGGCAACGTTCGTACATAACCGAGTTGGCGACTATCGGATTTGGCGATTTCCAATATGATATCTTTCTTTTCGGTCATGTTCTTTTCAATATTTTCTCCCAGAGGGCATTGATGGGTTTGCGGACGTACTCACGGCGTTCTTTGTTTTTAATCCATTCGATTCGACCATTTAAATGACGGAGGCGATCTTTCATAATTGTACGTTCGGAACCCGTCGTGTTTTCGTCGGCCCAACGTTCATCCATTTCGCTGACTTCCTTGTAAATTTCATCAGCATCCGGAAGGGGATTCTTTTCGGCTTGGGGATGTTTTTTCTCCTCGGTTTTTCCATAGGATTCAATGACTCCATTGACTATCCCCGCGATGATTTCCCTTTGTTCATCCGTATCCCAAATGTAGCGGAGTACCCAAAGATCGGAAACTATGGCTTTGACCCGGCCACACAACAAGGCGCTGGAAGCGATCAGGCGTTGCAATTTAACGGCACGACGATCGGAAACTTTGATACCGGAGTTCCTCAATTTCACGACTAGATCGATATAGGTTTCCTGAACGGCTGACAAATCTACCATTGGTAAAAGGCTTTGGATTTCACTGACTTCTTCAGCGGTAATCGTCGGCTTTTCTCCTAGGTTTTGTTGCTCCAATTTCCATCCCGCTCCTAGGACGTCTTTTAGTAATCCGGTTTCGACATTATCGCAGTGGACACGAATCAAAAATCGGTCGAATAAGGCCTGGAGCGCTTCGTCTTCAGGAAGGTGATTACTGGCTCCTACCATCATCAGTGCCGGCAATTTTCGGGATTCTTTTCCACGGCGGAACAATCTTTCGTTCAAGACGGTCAACAAACTGTTCAGGATAGCGCTGTTGGCGTTCAACAATTCGTCCAAGAAAACCAAGGTAGCCTCCGGAAGCATCCCTTCGGTATTGGTGACCAAATCACCTTCTTTCAATTTTCTGATATCGAAGGGGCCGAACAATTCATTGGGTTCTGTAAATCGGGTCAACAGGTATTCGAAAGATTTTCCCTGTAGGTGATTGGCCAATTCACGAACCATAGCACTTTTTGCGGTACCGGGAGGGCCGAGCATGAATAAGTTTTCACGACCTACCAAACAAATTCCCATCAAATCTATGATTTCATCTTTTCCGACAAATATGGATTTGATGCTGGTCAATACCGCGTTGAGTTTTTCAATTTTTTCTTTCATGAGTGAGTATTTTGGCTTTCGCCGAAATTAATTTTAATTCCTATTTGCAGCTACACTGTGTAATACCAAAACAAGTATCTTCCAAAGGAAATCCTAACGATTCGTCTTCCATACAAAAAGTTTCGTGATAACATCTATTGATGTTATTTAAATACTAGATATCGACTCCCCTATCCTTTCTTTGATTTTTTCTTGTAAATCTTCGTCTTTTTTCCAAAGGTCTTTTCGTCTGAACCGAATGATTCTATCGAGATAAATATTGAATAAGGAATCATCCTTTTTCACTTGCGTCAGATTGGAAGGATTGGTTTGTTTTATCCTTATTGTGGACAGTGGCCATTTGTGACATGTGGCATTTAATATTTGAATAAGCGGGTCATTAGGAGCGATGCCTCTAGCGACCATCATCAAATCCGGTAACGACTTCATACATATATCAATAGAAATAATTGTTGAAGGCGTCGTCCGGCCCTTATATGGGAGTAACATTTCTTTCAGCTCTTTCGGAGTTTTGTCTCTCAACAGCAATGCGAATGCAGTGCGATAAATATATTTAGCGGACCACATGGCCGCTTTGGAATGATATGCCGGAATGGGGTGATAAGTATCCTGAACAAAACGTTCGTATTCATTTTCCAAAATCAATGCGGCTTCTAATTCTTCCGCTTCTGTAATAGGAGGAATGATGTGTGGTAAGTCAATTTTTCCGGAATGGAAAAGTGCTTTGAGAAAGTTGGGAAAATTCATGTCGGTTTTGTTTGATTCACAGGAGACATTGACAAAAACGCCTCCTTATAAACAACAGACAGGCAAGGTATAAAGTTCCTAGGAAATGAAGGGTTTTTCCATATTTCATGAATAATATAATCGTTCTTTTGCCTTCGTGCAAAAGAACTACAAATTCATGGCTGTCTGCATCTTTTCAATGCCAAGCAAAGACGTCGAACGAAATCTAATATTCCGTTTTATCATCCATGCTTGCCCACAGTTCGAATACGCTGATCGCAATATCCCGGCCGACTTGTTCGGTCGGGATATTCCTATCGGAAACGGGCAATTCTATTTCATCGTAAATGAATTGGTCGTCGAATTGGATGGCGGCAGCGTCTTTCTTGGTACATGCGAAAACGATTCTGGCGGGTCGGGCCCAATAAATGGCTCCCAAGCACATCGGGCAAGGTTCACATGATGTGTAAATCGTACAATCATCCAATTGAAAATGGCCTACGTTTTTGCATGCATCCCGTATCGCGACGACCTCTGCATGGGCGGTGGGATCATTGGTGGAGGTGACACGATTATTCCCCTTACCTACGATTTCATCCCCTCTAACAATCACACAACCAAACGGTCCTCCTTCTCCGGTTTTTACTCCGTTGGTGGCGAGTTCGACGGCCATTTTTATATAGTGAAGATCCTTTTCTTTTTTTTTCATCATATTGGATTAATACGACCTGCCATGCGGCAGGTCGCCGTTTTTTATTTTAATCATTTGTCCGGCGATACTCACAGCAATTTCCATGGTTGTTTTGCTGTATATTTCCATACCTATCGGAGCATGGACATGCGCCCATTCCGAGGGATTCCTTCCTTCTTCTTCCAATTCACGATAAAGGGTTCGGATTTTATTTTCGCTCCCCATCATTCCGATATATTTGACCTTTTTATCCATAAATTGTTCTAGGAGAAATTTATCGGATCGGTAGGAAAAAGTCACCAATACAATATAATCATTTTCCCGAAAGGGAATATCCTTTACCGAATCATAATCTATCAGGTGTTTTTGATTTGCGGTGTCATTTGACTCCCATGTATTGAGTCCGGGTCGGTCATCATATATTTCAATATAAAAACCTAGCATTGACAATATTTTCGACAAAGCCAAGCCCACATGACCTCCTCCAAAAATATGGACATGTTCTTTTGTGTTCAAGATTTCCCGATAACTCCAATCGTCTTCGAATTTGAATAAGAATCTATCTTTTTCATGATTTCCCGTAAGGGGAGAAAAAGAAATACCGGAGGGGGACAATTCAAAAATACAAGTTTGATTCCGCGTTTGGAATTCGATTAAGGAATCCAGCATTTTTCCATGTGCTGCTCCTAGGACAAAAATGGCGATGGTTTGTTCACCGGAACATATCATGCCCGACCTGTTTTCCTTGTGGTCTTTATCGTGATATTGTTTTTTTATTTCAATATCAAAGTTTTTCGAATTGATTTTTTCCTTGGCGAATTCCACCCATTTGTGTTCCATGATACCGCCTCCCACCGTGCCGGCCATCCGGCCATCGGCGGTGACGGCCATTTTGAATCCACGACGGCCGGGCGAGCTACCTTGGCTATCCAATACACATAAAACCGCCACAGGCGTTCCCGCTGTTAAATTCTCTCCAACGAATTGCCATATCCTTCCGGACATCAGGATTGTTTTTTGTGTTTGCGGTTTTCTAAAATGGTTTTAAAACTGCGGGATCTGAACTCTTCTAAGGTCAAGCCCGTAGCGAGCACTTCTTCTTCTGTAATAGCGCCACTATTGAGGGCTTTCAAGAAGAAATTGAGCAGTCCTTGTCCGGTAGCAGCGTCATCGAATACGTCGCCGATGAGTGTTGCTCTCGCCGCCTTGTCGACAAAAGTCCGTAGTCGATCCACAGCATCGTGATAGCTTTCCATAAAGAAAGCGAAAACGGCCGCATATCGCATCGGCAATTGGGCTGGATTCAAATCCCATCCTTGGTAATATCCGTTCCATAACGAATGTCGGATATGGTCGTATCCTTTTTTCCAAGAACGATGAACCACCCTTCTATTTTCTGCCATTTGGGCAGGTGTCAATTCTCCTCTATGCGGGCCGATGGGCATGGTGTTGGTCGCACCGTCGGACAACCAAATGCCGGTATGCGCCAATGCGACTTTGGTCATATGATGGGCGAAGTCGCAAACCGGATGATCCATTTCTTGATATACTGCGGTGATTCCGCAGGAGGCGGTATAATCGTATGTACCAAAGTGCATACCGACACATCGACCTTTGGCAGCACGGATAAATCGGTATAATGGATTGACGCCTTCTTTGTCCATGATGGATTGCGTGGTTTCCACCATCATTTCCATTTTCAAACTGCCTTCCGGCAAATTCAATTGGGACTCTAAAACTTCAAATATTTCTACTAGGGCCGTTACTTGTTCGGAGATGGTGACTTTAGGCAACATGACAACGAAGTTGGCCGGTAGTTTTCCGCCGGACGCTTCTACCAATGCCGTAAGAAATATGTCTAATGTGCGCACGCCCCTTTCCTTCATTTCTTCCGTGAAAGGTTTGATTCTTATTCCAATAAAAGGCGGTAGTGCATTCAATGACATTCCCTTGGCGACTTCCTTGGCAGCACGGACTGCGGTTTTGTCTTCTTCCTGATTGGAGCGGTTACCGAATCCGTCTTCAAAATCAATACGAAAATCTTCTAGGGCTTCGGTCTCCAACTTTCTTTTGACTTTGTTATATACTTCGTAAGATAGGAAGCCGGGATGTTGGATTCTTTTTTCTACAGGCAGTGTTCCTAGCCAATCCGAAAGGGCATTGATTTCGTCTTCTCCATCGGGTAATGCGTATGCTCCTTCTAGTCCGAAAACTTTACCGAAGGTGCAAAAATCAGGTGCATAGGTATTGAATGCTTTCAAAGATTTTTCTTTGAAATAATCGGCGATATCGTATCTGAATAAATTGGCACCACCATAAACGGTATGGACCGGTTGACGATCGGGTCTTTCGCCCGGATATACTTCACGAAAAGTAAGATTAGCCGATGCTAATTTATTGAATATTTCGTTTTTATTTTGAGTTGGTAAACTTGTCTTCATATTGAGATAAGGATTTAGAGCCTGTTAAAATTTAGTATAATTCATAATATGAACGCCATTTTGCCAATTATTTCGCCGTTTTTTATCACAATAGCTATGGCTATTCCTCAAAAAAAGCGGCTCATCCTTGGCAAAATTCCATTTCATATTAAAGAAAAAAATAATTTTTAACAGGCTCTTACTTTATTATCAATTAACTTCCACGATAAGTGGAATATCCGAAAGGATTAATTAATAAAGGAACATGGTAATGAGTGTCATCAAAAATGGTGAAGTCGATGGTTACTTCGGGATAAAAACCGGTAAGGTTTAAACTTTGGAAATAATCACCGGTGTGGAAGACCATTTTGTAATGTCCCGGCTCAAGATACAAGGAGGGTGGTAATAAATCTGGAATCCGTCCATCACTATTGGTAACTCCTATACATTTGGTCATCCATTCCCCGTTTACATTTTCCTTCATGGCGATGGCTAAGTTTTTGCCGGGCGTGCCGATACTGGTATCGAGTACGTGGGTGGTCACATGGCTGACCGCTTTCCATTCCGGATCTTGTAAATCTAATAATTTACGTAATCTTAGAACCGTAATTTTGAATTGTTCGCCTTTCGCCACATTTATTTCTTCCTTGGTATTATGGGCGAGTCTGTATTGTAATAAATCCAACATTTCAGATGCGGATTTACCAGTAGCGCATACGATGAAGATAAAACCGTTTTTATCCTCATATTCTTTGTTCTTCTCCGCTAATTTCAAAATGGTTCCTTCGGTAGCATGCGCCACCGCTCCTTGTTCATTGGAAGCGAGGTGCGCGGTAGAGGCGAACTTCTTTTTGAGGCTTTCTACATCTCCTATTTTTGGATGATGCGTAAAAGCTTCCAAGTAATCGGACTCCGTACATTCTTGGTACCAAATTCGGCGGGCTCGATCTAGCATGGCTCGTTCGGATTCGTAAGGAAATCCTTCTTGTAATTTGTTGACCCAAGTTTGGGAACCGCAACATTGGAGAAGTGATTCTTCTCTTTCGGTTTTATTTTTATGATTGAATATTTCGAATATCATGTGGAGTGATTAGTAATTCTTATCTGAAATTTGTT
>JAHDCE010000662.1 GCA_020630045.1 Saprospiraceae bacterium
TTGTGAATATTTGTGCTGTCAAAAACCAAGATTGGAGTTATGTCTCCAATGATATTGAAACAATGGCGTACATGGCTCAAATGAGGAGCAAGGTGATGAAAATCATTCTAGAAACCCCCTTACTTACCGAATCGGAAGTAGGGCGTCTTTGTGAGATTTGTGTGCAACACAATGTCAAGTTCGTTCAGACCGGTTCCGGCGCCAATGGTCTTGGCGGACAACCGGAGGTTATCCGGTTTATCCGATCCATCATGGGGGATAAAGTACAAATCAAAGCAGCGGGAGGAGTACGATCCAGAGAACTCGCGGAAAGCTTATTGGATCATGGTGTTACAAGATTGGGGTGTACAAGGAGCGTCCACATCATTAAAGGGTATTAAACCTAATAAAAGAATTATGAAACAGTTATTCATCATATCAATCCTATCCATTTTGTTTTGCCTTTCGGCAAATGCTCAAGTCAAAGTATTTGAAACGCCGCCGGTCATGGATATCATGCAGCGATATACCGCTCAAAACAAATCCTCAATGGGGGAACTTGGATGGAGGGTACAAATCCTTTCCACGACGGATCGTAGGGAAATGGAAAATGAAAAACAAAAGTTCATGAATCTATATCCACACCTGTCCGTTTCTTGGGATTACAAAGCTCCTTATTATCGCTTGAGGGTAGGGGCCTTCAAAAAGAAAATTGAAACTGCTGGGATGATTTTCCAAATCAAAAAAGATTATCCGGCGGCACTGCCGGTCAAAGACGACGAAATCAAACCGGTCGAATTTCTCTAAAAATACGATTGAATACTGGGAAATAGGAAATTACTCCTAGTAATCCTTGTCCAATACAGCCAGACTTTCTAAACTCCAAGCCTGTGGTTTGGCAATGAATAATGCCTTGGTTTTTTTCCATGTATCAGCAAAAAAAGCTGAATGTCGATATGCATTCAATGCATCTTCCGATTCCCATATACTTAGTGTGAAAAAAATATGAGGCTGGTCTTTATGCCTCAATAACTCTAGGTGATGGCATCCCTTACTGCTCCTGATTCTTTCTTTTCCCGATTCGAATATTGCAATGAATTCCTCTGTTTTTTCGGGATCGAATTCCATTTTTACTATACGTTTTATCATGCCTATTCCTATTTCTTTTCTTTTTGAAATATTTTGAATTGTCGTCGAAATAAAAATTTCATTTCGTCAAGGTTAAAATATTTTTCGTTTTCTTCCAAATATGAAAGGTCGGTTTACCTTTGCGCTGTTGATATACTTGAAATAATCTGATTTCAAGTATTTATTAATCCATCTTGGAAAATGTATTCCATTATGTCTAACCAAATTAAAATGATGACATCTCCTGAAGCATTTATGGAGCAAGTCAAAAAAAGGAATCCCCATGAACCCGAATTTTTACAAGCGGTTCATGAGGTGGTCACCTCCGTTTGGGATTACCTAGGAGAAAATCCCAAGTATGTCAAAGCCAAAATACTGGAACGCATGGTCGAACCCGAGCGGGTGGTCATGTTCCGTGTACCTTGGATGGATGACAACGGCGAATTCCACGTCAACCGTGGTTATCGGATTCAGATGAATTCCGCTATCGGACCATACAAAGGGGGACTTCGTTTCCACCCGTCCGTAAATTTGAGTATCCTCAAATTCCTAGCGTTTGAGCAGGTGTACAAAAACTCCTTGACCACTCTTCCGATGGGTGGTGGTAAAGGTGGTTCTGATTTCGATCCTAAAGGGAAATCGGACAACGAAATGATGCGTTTTTGCCAGAGCTTCATGACCGAATTGAGCCGTCATATCGGAGCCGATTTGGACGTTCCTGCCGGAGATATCGGAGTAGGAGGGCGTGAAGTCGGTTATATGTTCGGACAATACAAACGTCTTCGCAACGAGTTCACCGGTGTTTTGACCGGTAAGGGATACGAGTTCGGAGGTAGTTTGATTCGTCCGGAAGCCACCGGTTATGGATGCGTATATTTTATGCAAGAAATGTTGAAGCGTAACGGACAGGATTTCCAAGGAAAAACTTGTGTGATTTCCGGTTCAGGTAACGTAGCTCAATATACGGCAGAGAAGCTTTTGGACTTGGGAGCGAAAGTAGTCGCTATGTCCGATTCAAAAGGGTTCATCCACGACAAGGACGGCATCACTCGCGAAAAATTGGCTTGGATCATGGATCTGAAAAACAATCGCCGTGGCCGCATCAAAGAATATGCGGATGAATTCAATGTTCCGTTCTACGAAGGTAAACGTCCGTGGGGTGTGAAGTGCGATTTGGCATTCCCGTCCGCCACACAAAATGAATTGAAC
>JAHDCE010000031.1 GCA_020630045.1 Saprospiraceae bacterium
TGTCATAATCGAAGGCGTGAAGTGGCTGACCCAATTCATGCAAGATGAAGTTGGTGATATCTACGATGTTATTGATTGAACGGACACCGATCGCTTCGATGCGGGTTTTTAACCAGTCAGGAGATTCTTTGACGGTTATTCCTTTGATACAGATGCCTGCATACCTAGGACAATCTTTCAAGTTTTCAACGGATACATCAATCGATAAGTCGG
Source organism: Saprospiraceae bacterium (assembly GCA_020630045.1). Taxonomy (GTDB): domain Bacteria; phylum Bacteroidota; class Bacteroidia; order Chitinophagales; family Saprospiraceae; genus JAHDCE01. Next base: position 214 of record JAHDCE010000031.1, read on the forward strand.
TATTGTCGATGTCAAATGCCGATACATTTGGCAAGTGAATCGGTTTGTCATATCCATGATGTACTTTCAACGCGGCTCCTAGGTCTTGGGCGACTCCAAAGTGTGAAGTGGCATCGGATCGGTTAGGGGTCAGGCCGATTTCGAATATGGCGTCCGTTTCAACGTCAAAATAATTGATGGCCGGTGCTCCGACGACTGCGTCGTCGGAAAGGACGATGATACCGTCATGGCTCTTGCCCACTCCGATTTCATCTTCGGCGCAAATCATGCCCATTGAGACTTGTCCTCGGATTTTACCTTTTTTGATTTTGAAAGGTTCCCCTTCAATAGGGTAGAGTGTGGTTCCTACGGTGGCTACGACTACTTTTTGCCCTTGGGCGACATTAGGCGCTCCGCAGACGATGTGAAGTTCCTCTTCCGCACCCACATTTACTCTAGTGATAGAAAGTCGATCCGCATCAGGATGCTTGTCCCTGAAGGTGACATGACCTACGACAAGGCCCTTCAATCCTCCTTTTATGCTTTCTGTATATTCGATTCCTTCGATTTCTAGTCCGGTGTCAGTAAGGATTTCTCCTACTTTTTCGGCAGGCATATCGATTTGTAGATAATCTTTGAGCCAGTTGTATGATACTTTCATGGTATTTTTCAGTTTATCGTTCCGACGGCTGACAGCCGTCGGAACGAGCGGCAAAGTTACGGAATAAGGATGAATTGATTTTGCAATTGCAAAATCAAAAAAAGTTCCTTTCTGAAGTTCCCGTTTAAAACGATACGTTTTAAACGGGAACTAAAATTAAAAACAAAATGTTTTAAATGTAAATACTGTTTTATGAAAGGAAAAATGAATCGTCTGTTACATATATATAAAGTTTCTATGCATAATTTGGTTTCTGTATGGAATAAAAATTGGTATAAATATTTAATTATTGTTTATGCCGGATTTGTAATTCATACAAAAGATTTGAATATGCAAATTCAGCTTTCGAAAAGTAATATTGGAATAACGGATTCGTCTTATTTCAATAATGATTCTATTCCAATAAAGAAAAATGTCAGTTTTGTAATTCCGGAAAAAGAAAATTTAGAAAAGAAAAATCGTTACGAAAAGTATATTGAAAAACATGCTCCGCTTGCAATTCATGAAATGAAAAAATATGGAATTCCTGCTTCTGTAAAATTAGCTCAAGGTTTGCTTGAGACAAATGCGGGGAAATCAAAGCTTTATGTAGAGTGTAAAAATAATTTTGGAATTAAATGCTTTTCGAAAAAATGCAAAAAAGGACATTGCAGAAATTTTGAAGATGATTCGCATAAAGATTTTTTTAAAAATTATTCTTCAACTGCAGAATCATATCGAGATCATTCTGTTTTTTTACAGAAAAAGCGATATCGCCATTTGTTTGATATTGGAATAAGCGATTATGAAAAATGGTGTTATGGTTTAAAGGAAGCCGGTTATGCGACGGATAAAAAATATCCGGAAAAATTAATTCGAATTATTAAGAAATATGAATTGTATCGTTTTGATAATTGAAATTTCAATTATCAAAACGACTTGCTCAAGTGTTTGATTGACAGTGATTAATAGAAGTTAATTGCTGTCAATCAATTTTGTATTGGTTTTAGATTTCCTTGTGCTAGTTGTTGTAGTTTACTTGTAAATGCAGGGTTTTTTCCGGGCTCCCATTTTTCATTTTTGTAAATTAACGAAAAGTAACTGTATCTATTTCTTTCGGAAGAAATAGATACAGTTATAACATCTCTTTCCTGAGGTTCGTATTCAAAGTCAAACGGGTTGGATTTGTTGAGTTGTTCTGAGATGTTTTTTATGTTTACTCCGTTTTCTAAATCTGTTTGAGGTGGCAATATTTTTCCTCTAATATTGGTTTGTTTTCTTCCTAGGAATCGGGTGAGTCTCCAAGTGTATTCTTCTTGTTTTAATTCATCTTCTGTGCCGCAGGTGCAGAAGATGAATTTTTCATTTTGGTCGCACATTTTATATTGATTTAGTGATTCTGTTTTGATATGCTTTTATGTATTTGGAAATGTATTTTCCAATAATGTCGAACTCTAAATTAATATTATCTCCGACCTTCAAATATTTGAAGGTCGTATGTTCGTGAGTAAATGGGATAATGGCGACGCTGAACTTGTCGTCGACGGGGTCGACGACAGTTAGACTTACACCATTGATGCAAACAGATCCTTTGTTTACTAGTATGTGTTCTTCTGTTGGTTGGTATTTAAATGTATAATACCAACTTCCGTCCATTTCTTTTATTTCAATACATTGGCCGGTACCATCTACATGTCCTTGTACCATGTGTCCATCTAGGCGTGCTCCTGAAACCATCGCACGTTCAAGGTTGACTTGTTGTTGATGTTTCAATTCTCCTAGATTGGTTTTGATTAATGTTTCCTCTATGGCGGTGACGACGTATTCATTATTGTCAATCGATACAACGGTCAGGCAAACACCATTGTGAGCGACACTTTGGTCGATTTTTAGTTCTTCCGTAATAGAAGAGGAAATGGTGAAATGAATATTTGTTCCTTCCTTTACAATGTTGGTTACTGTTCCTAAAGTTTCAATGATTCCGGTAAACATGTTTTCTTTTTGTAATTGAACTCGTTTTTGGTGTTAGAGTTCATGGTTAGTACATTGCCTCAAAAGTAACGACAGTTCCATCAATAAAAAAACGGCGACTCCGATAGGAGTCGCCGCAAGAATGTCTAACATGAACAGGGAATGAAAAACATTTTATTGCCTTGTCTTGGTGAATTTTTCCGTGAACAAGATTTTTTTATCGGTACGTCCAATGATAAAGTGTTGGCCGTCATCCAATGTCGAAATATTGATATTGGTGGAATTGAATCCTTGTTGCAACTTCACGAATCTTCCTTGAAGGACAACGCGTCCTAAAATATCTTGAATGATATATTCCGCATCAGCGGTTTCGTCCATTTCAAAGGCTATGCTGATATGCTCTTGAGCAGGATTCGGATATAACTTAGCGTTAGGTATTTCTCTTTGTCTAAGTGTATTGGGGTCACTATAATCAAAAGTCAATAGTGCCGGATGACTATATGGACCCCAGTAGCCATCGCTACTACATTTGGCTCGGATTTGTAATTCGTAGGTTTCAAAATGTTCGATAATCGGAGCGCTCAGTCCCATTTGGCTGGCTACCCGAGAGGCGGTATTCCAAGTGGATGCTCCGTCCTTCCGGAATCGGATTTCATACTTGGTAGCTCCGGGGACATCGGGCCAGTTCAAGTGATATTCGAAGGCATATCCTGCCGGATTTTGTGTGAGTAAAATATCTTCAGGTGCAACCGCCGGACAATCTTGTTGTGTGAATGAATGGGTTGGGCTTAAATCCGTCCATCCATCTTGACAGAGCGACTTCACTCGGATTCGATAATGTTTACCATACAATAGTTCGTCAAGTATGATGCTGTTGTAATTCGTTACTTGTTCGATCCAAGGACTGAATACACCGGGACTGATTCGGTACTTGTATTTTACCCAATATTTTTCCGCATATGGCATGGCGTCCCAGGTTACTTCGCTACTTGTATTGTTCAATACTTCAACTTCGATATTGCCGGGAGCCGAACATTCCGGACAATCCGGAGACCCTGTGGGCTGGATGGTTAGAGTCGCTGTTTCTTGAACTTCACAGTAGCCGTTTGTAGCGGTGACAGTGTATACATGTACGCCCGGACTGAGTTCTGAGATATCAACAACCATTGATGCACTATTGGGGCTCAATATTAGCCCTGGACCGTTCCATGTGTATTGGAGTATGGGCTCGTCACTCGTTGCTTCCAGTGTCGCAAAAGATATTGTTCCTTCACAAATGACTTGGTCAGTAGTCGTCAATGAAAAGGTTTCATTGTCCTGAATGAATTCAAAAGTTTGTGTCGATTCACAGGATGGACCATAGGAGGTAATCGTACCGTTGACAACCGTTGAGGCGGCGATAGGAGTTCCTGTTAAATTGATAGGATTACCGGTTCCTGAAACCGAACCTGAGGAGGAATAAAATGTCCAAGAATATGAAATGTCACTTGGCCCGAATATATGCAAAATTAAGTCATCTCCAGGACAGTTTGATTCTACTCCGATTTCTAATGGAGGACATTCTGTAATGCAAGACCCGGGGGTCCATGAAGTAATACCTTCTCTATATGCATAACAACCGTTTGAATAAGTAATACCGTCACAACCGCAAACGGGGTCGACAATATCTTGACAAATGACAAGTTGTTCTGTTAATAACGAAGAGTAACATGGTGCATTGGGTGTAATTAAGATGGTACAATTAGATCCAATGCCACCGTTGGCATCAGTAACGGTTACGCATATTTCATAAACATCCTCACCGGGCATGGAATAAATAGGATTGGCGGTAGAGGATGTCATCGTTCCGAAAGGTAATTCCCATACGAATTCATAAGGCCCTTCGCCACCGGAAACCGTTCCGTTCATATAGTAGGTTAAAGGGCCGGCAAAAGCTTCTTGGGGATTGAGGTTTACGTTTAGCCCGTAAGGGGGGCATTCCGATGCTCCGTAATCGAATACTGTGAGTTGGACTTCTTCTTGTTGGACGCAAACGCCGTCCGTTGCTGTCACCGTATATTGATAAGGGCCGTCGCCATATAGGACTGGGAATAGATAGGAGGTCTTTATAGTAGCTTCTGCCCCCTCCGAGTATTCGATGGCGGGTCCTTCCCAACTGTATTGTAAACTCGGATCCGGGTTAGAGACAACGAGATAAGCGAATTCGTCATTTTCACAAACCGTAACATCTTCAATAATGATGTCGGGGCTCGGAATAACGTTGACCGTAATGGATTCTTCTTGTAGGCAAATTCCATTGGTAATCGTTACTTGACAAGTGTATTCTCCGGCAGCCCATGATGAAGTGGGGAGACTGAAATCAGCTCCTGTATGATAAACGACACCGCAATCCCAAGTAATGGTGTATCCGGGAGCGGAGGGGCCTGTTATGTTTTCTCCTTCACAAGTTTCCATGTAAGAATTAACCACGATGTCACATGAAGTTTGGGCATTTGAAAACAATGGGAAGGTTAAATACGAAAGCACGAATAGGAAAAAGATGATTCTTTGATTCATTTTAATTGTGTTTTTTGATAAAGAGTGAGAAAATTGAAAAGAGGAATAGTGCTTTTGATAATAGAGTTTAAAATATTTAATAAATGAGTTTTAGGTCAGGATAACTTCTGAATCCATTGTTCTTCTTTCTGAATAGTGGATGACAGTTTCTAGGAGATTTGTTTTTTGATGATGAAATAAAACAACGACCCCAAAAAGGGGCCGTTGTCGTTATATGAACAGGGAATGAAAACTGCGTTTATTGGCTGACTTTTACGAATTTTTCTGTGAACAGAATTTTCGTATCCGTACGTGCCGAAATGATGTAGTGTCCGTCTTTCAATTCTGATGTATTGATGTTAATCGAATTGAAACCTTTTTGAATTTTGTTCATGTCCCCTTGTAAAACAGTCCTACCTAAAATGTCTTGGATGATATAGTTCGGTTCGACTTTTTCATCCAAATCAAAATCTATAGAAATGTTTCCACTGGTCGGATTCGGGTAAAGCTTTGCCGGAATCAATTCCGCTGTTCTTAATGAATTCGGATCGATATATTCGATATAAATGATTGTGTTCGGATTACTGAATGGTCCCCAATAGCCACTTGTACATTGTGCTCGGATTTTGAATTCATAAGTCTCAAAGTGTTCAATGGCCGGAGCGCTCAATCCCATTTGACTAGCAACTCGTGTAGCCGTAGTCCAGGTTGATGTTCCTACTTTTCGGTATAGTATTTTATACTTGATCGCTCCTGGTACATCCGGCCAATTCAATTGGTATTCATAAGCATATCCTGCCGGGTTTTGAGTCAAGGTAATCTCCGATGGAGCAACCGTCGGACATCCGCTTTGGAACCACTGTACGGTTGAACTCAAATCCGTCCAGCCCGATGGACAAAGTGCCTTCACACGTACCTTATACACTTTGGCGGGAATTAGGTTTTCAAGTAATAAATAATTGGTTGTTGTCGAAATATTTTCCCAGGAGCTCCATACACCGGGACTGATTCGGTATTTGTATTTGACCAAATATTTGGTTGCCGATGGAGAACCTGTCCAAGATACTTCAGCTTCGGTATCAGATAAAGGATCTACCGATACGTCTTCCGGGATGTTACAAGATGTCATACATGGCCCCGGTGTGTAAGAGGTAAGTCCGGCCTTTTCCGCTTCGCACGAATTGCCATAAGTAACTCCGTCACACCCGCAAACCGGGTCGTATAGAGTGATGCAAAATGCACCTGGTTTTTCTAGTAACGGTGAATGACAAGGCGGATTAGGGGTGATGATGATGGCACAATCAGAATCCGTGAATCCATTGGCATCGGTAACTGTTACACAAACTTCATAAACACCTTCTTCTTGCATGGAATAAATCGGGTTTGGTGTTGTAGATGTTGCTGTTCCGAATGGTCCGGTCCATTCATAAACATAAGGTCCTGTACCTCCTGAAACTGTTCCGTTCATGAAATACTCCGTAGGCCCTACTCCTGCGAAGGTGGGGGCGATTGAGATAGATAGATTGTCAACCGGACATGGCCCCGGTGTCCAAGAAGTAAGCCCGGCTCTATCGGCTTCGCAATCGTTTCCATATGTATTTCCATCACATCCGCAAACCGGGTCTAAAACAGTAGTACATATTAGGTCGGGCTTTTCAAGTAGTGGGGAGTGGCAAGGAGGATTGGCCGTAACGATAATTGCACAGGCTGTGCCTGTTAATCCATTGGCATCAGTAACTGTCAAACAAACTTCAAACACGCCTTCACCCGGCATGGCGAATATTGGATTGGCATAAGTCGTATTGATGGTTCCGAAAGGTGCTGTCCAAGTATATTCGTAGGGTCCCGTTCCATCTTCTACTAGTCCATTCATGAAATATGTGAATGGCCCGGCATAAGCTTCTGTAGGATTCAGTGTTACGCTTAGTTGTTCGTTAGAACATTCAAATGGAGTGTTGATGTACTCTAGTTGGGAGAATAGATCCAAAGGACAAGTTCCTCCTGTAATCCCTCCGGAAAAACAAACGACATTTCCATTTACATCATACACGATTTCTTGGTAATCGGCACATGGTGCTCCAGGTGCTAAAGGAGCGAAAAAATAAATTTCCCCTGAAGTATGACAATATTGTTCGATGGCACAAAGACAAGGGTCGGATTGAATTTGATTCGCCAAGTCGGAGAACCAAGGCAACTCTGTCATCGGGTCTGTAATTGCGACACAAGAAGGAGGCCCGCATTCTGGAGAAGAAGAATCCAATATTGTTAATAATACAGTTTCTTGTGTAGAACAAACTCCATTGTCTGCGGTGACGGTGTATTGATAGGTCTGGGGAGGCAGGGATTCCGTAAAAATAATTGTCTCGGGTGAATTCGGAGATGCCACATTGGTTCCTTCCCAATGATATTGAATGGATGGGTCAGGGTTCAATACATTTAAAGTTACGGAAAATATTCCTTCACAAGCTTGTTGACTCTCCACGATTATTTCGATAGCGGGTTCAATATCAATAGTCACCGTTTCGGAAGATTGGCAGATACCGTCGGAGGCCGTGACGACACATGTGTAGTTGCCAGGGCTCCAAGATGAAGTGGGCAAAGTGATTGTAGAACCGTTTTGAATGATTCCTCCGCAATCCCAAGTGAAATTGAGACCCGGGCTTCCTGTGACGGTAAGTACGGCGTTTTCCTCTTCGCAGATGTTGACAGGGTTGACGAAGAATTGAACTTCCGGATTGATAGTGATGGTCACCGTTTCGGAAGATTGGCAGATACCGTCGGAAGCCGTGACGACACAAGTATAAGTGCCAGGACTCCAAGAAGAAGTGGGTAAAGTAATGGTCTGTCCATTTTGAATGATTCCTCCGCATTCCCAAGTGAAATTGAGACCCGGGTTTCCTGAAGCGGTAAGTACGGCGTTTTCCCCTTCACAGATAAACGCGGGAGCGATATAGAAATCACATTGTGGCGAACATTGGAAGGGTGTATTGATATAAGACAATTCCCCGAAGAAACCGGATGGACAATCGCCTCCGGTAAATCCTCCGTCGGAACAGAAAACGTTTCCGTTGATGTCATAGAAGTTTTGGGGGAAGTCAGCACAGGAAGAAGTCAGGTCGAGCGGTGTGAAGAAATAGATTTCACCCGATACATGGCAGTATTGTTCAATGGCACAAAGGCAAGGGCTGTTCTGGACTTGATCCGCTAAGTCGGAGAACCAAGGCAATTCAGACACGGGATTGGTTATGGAAACACAAGATGGCTCACAAGCACCAGGTGTCCAAGCGGTAAGTCCTGCCTTTTCTGCTTCACATGGGTTGGAATACGTGTTTCCGTCGCATCCGCAAACCGGATTGTAAAGGGTCGTGCAAATTCCACTAGGATTTTCCAAGAGCGAAGAATGACAAGGAGGGTTCGGAGTGATTACGATTGTACAATAAGTGTCGGTCTCCCCAAGAGCGTCAGTAACCGTTAAACATATTTCATAAACCCCTTCTCCCGGCATGGCGAATATCGGATTGCCAAAAGTGGATGTCATAACGCCGAAGGGGCCTGTCCATTCATAGCTGTATGGTTCGGTGCCCCCTTCTACGTTTCCGTTCATGTAATATGTAAATGGGCCTGCATATGCTTCTGTTGGAGCGAAAGATACATTGATGGGGTCTTGAGTGCATTCAAAAGGTGTGTCGATATAAAATAATTCAAAACCCGTAGGGCAATTTCCTCCTGTAATCCCTCCATTGAAACAAAATAAATTTCCACTTTCGTCATAAACATCAAAGGTGGAATCCGAGCAAGTTCCTGAAGGAACAGTTACGAAATAAATCTCCCCCGTGCTACCACAATATTGTTCGATTAAACATTGTTTGCAGGAATTGCCTTGAACGGAGTTCGCCAAGTCCGAAAACCAAGGAAGTTCGTTCATCGGGTCACCATATGGTTCACAATAAACTTGGGCGTTGGAATAAGAGCATATGGCTACAAACCATAAAAACCAAAGGATAGTAATAATTCTAGTTTTCATCGTATTCATTTTTTAAAATTAGTTTTGTTATGAATGTAAAGTTGGGAATGATTACGATTGTGGGAAAATACAAATGTGTTGAATAGTAAGTTTTTTTGATTGAAGATGTTGTTGATAATTAGTGAGTTGTGTTTTTAATAGTTGGATTATGTTGTGCTGGAGATTTGTTTTTTAAGGATGGAGTAGCAAGAAGGGGGATATGGAATACCACAAAGCCTCTTTTAATATTCGGAATATTAAAAGAGGCTTTGTGTGAAATGACTCCCGAGGGGGGAAATAACTACTTACCGGTGTTTACAATTTTTCCAATAAGAAATCAGTCATTTTGGTATAAAGATGGAGGCGGGTCAAGCCGCCATATATGCCATGATTCCTATTGGGATATACATAAGTGTCGAATTGCTTATTTGCGATTATGAGAGCGTTCGCCATTTCGGTGGTGTTTTGAAAATGCACGTTATCATCCGCAATGCCATGGATGAGCAAGTAGTGTCCCTTTAATCGATCGGCAAAGTAAACCGGAGAATTTTCCTTGTAGCCTTTTTCATTTTCCTTCTCGTCCCTCATATACCTTTCCGTATAAATGGTGTCATACCATTTCCAGTTGGTTACCGGAGCTACTGCAATCGCGGCTTTGAAGGTTTCGTTTCCTTTCAGGATGCAAAGAGAGGACAAATATCCTCCATAACTCCACCCAAAAATGCCGATTCGTTCTTCGTCTATATAAGGAAGTTTTCCAAAATGTTTGGCACCTTCTATTTGATCGATCGTTTCATATTTCCCTAGTTGCAGGTATGTCATTTTTTTGAACTCTTCACCTCTGCCACCTGTGCCTCTATTGTCAACACACGCGACTACATAACCTTTTTGGGCGAGCATTTGATACCACCAATAATTGAATCCGCCGAATTTATTGGTGACTTGTTGGCTTCCCGGACCACCATATTCCGTCATGAACAACGGATACATTTTCTCAGGATTGAAATTCGGGGGTTTGATCATCCAAGCATTGAGCTTGACTCCTTCGGAAGTTTTGAATGAAAGGAACTCTACCGGTTGGACATTGAAGTTTTTCATTTCCGATTTGATTCGTTGATTGTCTTCAATGGTCCTTACTTTTTTTCCATCGACCGTATATACGGTATAAGTGTTCGGTGAATTCGCATTGGAATAGGTGTTGACGTAATATTCAAAAGTGCTGCTGAATTGAGCGGTATGCCAGCCTTTGTCCTTTGTCAACCTTTTTTTCTTCCCTTTGAAATCTACACAATAGATGTATCTCTCCAAAGGAGATTCTTCAGTGGATTGGAAGAAGACCCGACCGTTTTTTTCATCCACGCCATAAACTCGGGAAACCTCCCAGTCGCCTTTCGTGATTTGCTTTTTTAACCTACCGTTCAAATCATAGAGATAGATGTGATTGTAGCCATCCTTTTCACTTGTCCATACAAACAAGTCCTGACTCTTGATGAAGGTTAAATTATCGTGGATGTCAATATAGTATTTGTTCTTTTCCTTTAACAAGGATGTGGTTGAGCCCGTGTTTGCATCAGCCAGTACGAGTTCCAGTTCATTTTGCCATCTGTTCATTTGGAAAACGCAAACTTTATCCGGGTTTTCCGTCCACTTCAAGCGCGGAATATATTCCAAGCCTGTAGGCGTTTTTATTTTTACCGTTTTTCCGGATGATACATTGTGGATATGGGCAGAAACAATGGCGTTCTTTTCACCGACTTTGGGATATTTGAACGTTTCGTACTCCGGATATACGTCATCCTTGTATAACGTCATTGTAAACTCTTTCACCTCAGATTCATCAAACCTTAAAAAAGCGACTTTTTTACTGTCCGGTGACCACCAAAAAGCACGTGCGAACGAAAACTCCTCTTCATATACCCAATCCGTAGCACCATTGATAATGGAGTTTTGTTTTCCGTCATCAGTGATTTGGGTTTCCTTGCCGGAAGCCAAGTCTTTTACATAAAGATTGTTGCCGAAAACAAAAGCGACCTTTGAAGCATCAGGTGAAAAAGTAGCATACCTGATTTTGCCCAGCTCGGATACTTGGGTTGATTTGGAACCATCCCAAACATGGAAAACGGCTCGGGTCGATCTCCTGTAAATGGATTCGGTTTTCGATTTTATCAATATTTTTTGTTCGTCATCGCTGAAAGAGTAACTGTCCATTTCTGAAATACCGGCCTTGGCACCTTCGAAAATGACACCTGATTTTTTTCCGGTAGTAATGTCGTATTTGACAATATCAGTCCCTTCTTTTTGACTGTAATGTTTACCATCTTTTAGGAAGTTGAACCCGGGGACAGATCTGGGGTAGAATCGGTATTCTTGCCAAATATCTTCTAGTGTGATATTTTGTTGGCCAAATACAATTATTGGAAATAAAAACAATCCTATGAATAGGAAAATATTTGAATGTCGCATGAAACTGGTTTTTTATAGAACTTGTTTAAGAGTTGTATAGGCTATACAGGAGATTTTGGGACAAGTTCATAGAAATAAAACCCAAAAATATCTTTTTTCATTTATTATTGTAAGAACTTATTTGAAACAAGTTCTAAGTGTATTTTTGAACTTAGGCATAAATTGTCCCCAAGTATTTTGTAATGTCTATAAAAAAAGCATAATACCTGGTAACAAAAATGACAATCTCAACACATATAAGTAGATTTTAAACATCTAATAATACACAGCCATCTGAAATGCTGTAAAATCCATCTAGTAAATTAAGCCTTGATATATAATTGCTAAACCTGACACAAAACAATATTATTTATCCTAAATTAGAAAAATGATGAAAAATCTAATGTTGCCCTTGATTTTGGCATTGACCTTTTGTTGGTCAAACGCCAATAATCCCATTGATGAAATTTGGAAAGCCTTGGAAAAAAATGACCAAGCATCTGCTCAAAAAATGATTAAGAAAGCAATGAAAGACGACAAATATGTCGTTGATGCTACCATGATTCAATTGATGTTGAATGAACTGAACAATTCCAAAAATGATTTGGAACTTATGCAGGCTGCATTCAAGAAGATGAATGACCCGTCACCATATTTATTCGCCAACTGGTTTACTGGCGGAGTAACGGATGGGTATGGTAAAAAAGCAAAAGCAAGAGAAGCGTTCATTCGAAAATTCCGGGATTCGGATAAAGTGAACGGGAGTATCAGGGCTGCCGCTGACTATATCCTTGGTATGCATGAAACGATGTCCAACGACTTCGATGCTTCCCAGAAAGAATTCGACAAAGTCGGGTCGCTAAAAGAATGGCAATTCGTCGGTCCTTTTGACAATACTTCCGGGAGTGGCTTTTTTAAAGACTATGAACCTATTAAAGATGCTTCACCAAAAGGAAAATTCAAATCCAAGACGAATTCTGAGATCCACTGGTTTACACCGAAATACCCACAAACTGACCCTTGGATTACCACAGAATATCACATTCCCGGGTCAGAAGGTATTATCTATGCCCAATCTTTTGTAGAAGTGCCTGAAGATACCGAAACCATCGTCGCATTCGGCGGAAACGGAAGTTTGAAACTTTGGGTGAATGACCAACTACTAGTAGAGGAAGAAGAGGAATATAAAACGGAATTGGACTTGTATAAAAATCGGATAACCTTAAAACAGGGTATGAATCGAGTTTTGGTTCAAGTCGGCCATACTCGCAAAACCGGTTATCCGAATTTTATCGTGAGGTTGTTGGATGATAACTGGAATCCGATTAAAGTAAAAGAAAGTACGGTTTATCAATCCTACAATAAAGAAGTGGGCAAGGTAACTTCCATTCCACATTTTGCAGAAACATATTTTGAGAAAAAAATTGAAGCGGAACCTAAAAATATCCTCAATCACATCTTGTTGGCTAAGATACTGAACCGATCTGATCGGTACAATGATGCGATTGAAGTGCTTGAGAAGGCACTAAAATTATATCCTAAAAATTTAACCGCTAATATTGAATTGTTGGGTAATTACAGCAGTTTGGGTAACCGCCCTGAAATCTTAAAGCAAATTGAGTATCTCAGGAAAATTGATCCCGATCAAATGCTCATCGCCATTTATGATTTTGGAATCAACTATTCTAAGGAAGATTACGAAGAGGCGGAAAAGAATATGGATAACCTCAAAAAATACATGAAGGAGGACGACGAAGAATTCATAGGATACCGTTTCCAAATGTTAAGTGCCAAAAAAGACTATGCAAAACTGTTGTCTTTGATAGATATGGCTTACGCCAAATATCCCGAAAACGAACAGTTTTTGCAGATGAAATATTTGATGTTGAAAAATCAAAACGAATCTTCCGCGGAAGCGGTCGCCCTATTGGAAAAGCACCTCAAAAACAATTACGATTACTCACTCAATAAAATGTTGATTGATGAGTATATGCGCACGGGTAAAAAATCCAAAGCAGAGAAAAATCTCTTAAGTCAATTGGAAAACTTCCCTGAAGAAAAATCATTGTATCGCTCGCTTAGCTCATATTATTTCAAAAAGAAAGACTACAAAGAAGCTTTGAAGTTTGTTGATATGGGACTAGGGAATATGCCATTTAGCTCGTCTTATTGGCATGAAAGAGCAGTGATTAACGAAACAATGGGGAACAAGCGTGATGCCATCGGAGATTATCAAAAGGCGATACATTACAACCCCAACTTATTGGATGATCGCGAAAAGCTTCGAGAACTCTCCGGGCAAAAACCGTTGTTGTCTTATTTCAAAAAAGACGACGCCTACGATTTGATCAATGAGGAATTGGCGAAGAAGCCAAGCACCGATCACAATTACAAATACATTTTCAAAGAAAACAACTACGTCGTATTTGACGAAGGAGCTTCTATGGAGTATGAGTCGATAGCCGTCAGGGTATTCAATGAATCCGGTATCCAGTACTGGAAAGAAGTCAGTATCGGCTATAACGGACGACAAAACCTAGTAGTGGACAAAGCCGAAGTCATCAAAAAAGACGGACAGAAATTGAGGGCGGAAACTTACCACAATCAAATTGTATTCACCAACTTGGAAGAAGGTGATGCTATATATGTGGAGTACCGCTTGGAAAACTACACGGGTGGCAAACTGGCCAAGGAGTTTTGGTATGATAATGTATTCAATAGTTTCGTGCCGGTTGACAGGAGCAAACTGCGCTTGTTGGTGCCCAAAAATCGCGACTTTAAAATCGATTATAC
>JAHDCE010000032.1 GCA_020630045.1 Saprospiraceae bacterium
GCGTGACCGATACCGACCCACCAAACGAAGTTGGTAATATCCCAACCCCAACCGACAGTCCGGTTCAAATCCCAAGTACCGATTCCTTGCCAGATGGTCCATAGGATACAGAACACCCCAAAGCCCAGACAGACCAAAGAAACGATAAAAGCGACGATCCACATAGGACCCGGCGCCCGTTCCGTTGGGGAACAGATATCTTCCGTGATTTGATGGTACGTTTTGCTACCATTAATCAGCGGTTCACGAATGTGAGAAGTAACTGCACTCATACTATTATTGTTCGTATATAAGTAATTATTCCGTTAGGAAAACTTACTTGAATTACTTGAATGATTTCTTATTACCAAGCGGGCTTTCCCGCCATTATTTATTCGGCTTTCGCCGAAAATTAGCTTTCCATTTTATCGCTCCTGTTATTGACTTTCATGGTATAATTGACAGAAGGAGCCGTGTTTACCTCTTCCAATACCAAGTAGTTCAATTTAGACTTCAATTTTTGAGCGACGACGCCCTCGTCATTGTTCTGATCACCGAATACGATCGCTCCTGTCGGACAAGCAGTTTGACAAGCGGTTTTGACATCGGCATCACGCAACGAACGTTGTTCACGCTTCGCCAACAATTTACCTTCTTGGATACGTTGTACACAGAAAGAACACTTCTCGATTACACCTCTCGACCTGACCGTTACATCCGGATTCAAGACCATACGGGTCAAGTTATCAGCACCGAATGGCAAATCTTCTCCATTAATGGAATATTCGTTGGCCGGCCAAAGGTCAGCAGTGGTATAATCATACCAGTTGAAGCGACGAACTTTGTAAGGACAGTTGTTCGCACAGTAACGAGTACCGATACAACGGTTATAAGTCATCTGGTTCAAACCTTCAGAACTGTGGTTGGTTGCTGCCACCGGACAAACATTCTCACAAGGAGCATTATCACAGTGTTGACACATCATCGGTTGATAAACCGTGCTTGGATTGTTCACATCACCATAGTAGTAGCGATCGATACGCAACCAAGTCATTTCGTGGTGACGATGTACCTCCTTTTTACCTACAACCGGAACATTATTTTCGGCCATACAAGAAACAGTACATGCTCCACATCCGATACATGCATTCAAATCAATATGCATGGCCCAGTGGTGACCTTTCTTAAATTCCTTATCGTGTCCGGGATAAAGTGTATAAGAATTCAACTTTTGGTGGTGGTGACGCTCATGCTCCAAGTCGTGGATGGTATCTTTTAAATCATCGACATTCGAAGTACGGATGATGGAACGCTTCGTCAAAGGATTTTTGACGAGAATCGGAGCCAAAATCTTTTCGTCCACGTTGGTTCCTTCCTTGTCGGTAACCCCCATCGTGTTGTGGTATTGGACACAAGCGAATTCTTGTTCACGACCGGCTTTTTCAACTGTTACGGAAGCGTGATATTGAATCAAGCCGTCCTTGTTGTAAGAACACATCGAGAACAAGTTAATACCCGTATTTTGACCGGCAGAAGTAACTTGAGTTCTTCCATAACCCAAACCTGCGGAAACCGTATCCGGCATTTGACCGAATTGGTTGACAACAGGAAGAACGGCATCTTTACCACCGACGGTAATTTTAGCGTTCTCAGTATATCCTTTACTACTGGTTTCCATGCCCATAAATGCAGAATAAGCATTCTTTCCGGCATCGTAACCGATAGGAGTTTGTAAGTAGTTACCCCAAACCGTACGCATTACCGGATCAGGCATTTCCATTAACCAAGGATTGTCGGCATACTGCCCGGCTCCCATGGCAACGGTTTCGAAAAAGTTCACTTCCAATCCAGAACCTCCATTTGAAATATTTCCTGCGGCAGCGGCAGCATCACCTGCAAAAGCAGCTCCTCCTTCACCTGAAGCGGTGGTATGGAATACGCCATCGTGCAAGCAATTGTCCCAGAATCCTTGGAACGTCGCAAAACCACTTTGTCCTTGGAATACAGTAGCTTCCCAAGACTTTTTCATATAATCCATGAAAGGTTGGTCTGCTTTGCGATCCAAATCAGCACTTTGTGCCCAAACCAACAAAGATTCACCTGCTTGTCTCGTATCGAATAACGGTCGGATAGTCGGTTGAATCAAATTGATGTGGCCTTTCTTCGGTTCGGCATCACCCCATGACTCTAGGTAATGGTGGTCAGGAGCGACGAATCCACAAAGAGCGGTTGTCTCATCAATGGTTTGTGCGAATGAAATTCTAGTTCCCACTTTCGCAAAAGCAGTCTTGAACTCATCAGCATTTGGCAAGTCGTAAGCCGGGTTGGCACCATATACAATGGCGACGTCAACCGCTCCGCCTTTCATATCACGAATAGCGGCTTGCATGTCACGCTCATCTCCTTGTCTTTGAAGGGAAGGCTTGGACATATCTATCGTAGCGCCGTAGTTGCCTAACATATTGTTCAAAGCATTCACTACGACTTGTACATTCTTATCATTGCTTCCACAAACCACTAGGGATTTGCCTTGAGCTTTCACCAACTCATCAGCCAATTGGGTCAAAGCGGCTTTGGCCGGAGCATTTACATTCTTACTAGCGATACTGCCTCCACCCAATCGTGAAGCTACAGCATTGTAAAGGGTTACAACTGCTGCTCCCTGCTCGGAAGGCTTCACCAGAATTCTGTTATCCGCATTTGAACCGGTCATTGACATACCTGATTCAACAGCAACCAAGCGAGACATCTTAGGCTTATTCGTATCCTTGATGGTACGGTTTTTCACCCAATCAGCAGCGAATTCAATCGGAGAAATCCATGTTCCGAGGAAATCAGCACCGAATGTAACGACCACTTCCGCTTGATCGAACTTGTAGCTTGGCAACACCTTTTGACCGAAACATTCTTCATTGGCGATCAACATACCCGCATATGAAACCGGATCGTAAGAAACCACTTTCGTATTCGGATATTTAGCGGTGAATTCAGCAAAAATCTTCTTGGTTGTAGGACTCAAAACGGTATTCGTAATGATACGAACACGAGAAGATCCGCTCAGCTTAGACAACACTTGTTTGTCCAAGTCTTCCCAAGAAAGTTTACCCTTTCTTTCACCTTCACCTTCCAAAGTCAATGGTCCTTGGAAACGCTCGTTGTTATACAGGCTCAAAACGGATGCCTGTGTACGGGCGTTCGTTCCACCTTGAGTAATATCACAAGAAGGATTGCCTTCGATTTTAATCGGACGCCCTTCTCGAGTTTTTACCAAAACCGAACAAAAATCTCCGCCATTCACGAAAGTGGAAGCATAATAAGATGCAACTCCCGGAACGATAGAATCCGGCTTAACCACGTAGGGTACAGCTCGTTTGACAGGAATTTCACAACTCGCGGCGATAGTGGCCGCACCGATGCCGAATCCTAAATATTTAAGAAAATCGCGACGGTTGGTTTTTCCTTCTTGGACGAATTTCTCGTCCGCCAAGGCATCTACTACCGGCAATTCATAAAACTCCTGATTGGCTTGTTCGATCAATGAAGGGTCATTGGTCTTATCTTCCAATCCTACCCAAACATCTTGTTGTTGATCTTTCATTTATATGAAGGTGTTAGCTTGCTAAATTTTTGTTGAACAGTCGGTCAGAATCCTATTATTAATAGTGGCACTTCTGACATTCCAAACCACCGATTTCTTCGACGGTGACACCTGTACGGTCGCCACTCTTCATCTGCTCGTGGTATTCTTCATAAGAATCGTAGTATGGATTATCCGCGAACTTAACTTCGGTTTGTCTGTGGCAATTCACACACCATCCCATT
Source organism: Saprospiraceae bacterium (assembly GCA_020630045.1). Taxonomy (GTDB): domain Bacteria; phylum Bacteroidota; class Bacteroidia; order Chitinophagales; family Saprospiraceae; genus JAHDCE01. The sequence continues at coordinate 3,802 of JAHDCE010000032.1, forward strand.
GATAGTGGAGAATATTGTTGTACCACTTCCATTTCCTCAACGGGACCGTGGCAAGTCTGACATTCGACTTTACCTACGGAAACGTGCTGAGCATGGTTGAAATAAACGTGATCCGGTAAGTTGTGGATACGTACCCATTCTATCGGGTTATTGACGAATTCTTGAACGCCATCCCATTGTAAATCGGCATTCTCTTTTACCAATTCTTCTTTTACTTCAGCTCCTTTGGCTTCTTTGAAGTTATCATCGAACCACTTGCGGAATTCTTTTTCTACCTCTTCGGGCTTCATGTCTTCGAAATTGTCGAAATATGTACCCGTGTTCGGGTTCCATCCTGCGGAAGCATAGATTTTCGACAACTCAGCCGTACCATGTTTGCTACCCACACGAACGGAAGCGTGACAGTTCATACATGTATTCGTTGCAGGAATAACCGAGTGCTTGGATCTACGAGCACCGTCGTGGCAATATTGACAATCGATTTTTTGCTCTCCGGCATGTGTTACGTGAGAGAATTTGATAGGCTGCTGTGGCTGGTAGCCTTGCTGACGTCCCAAATCGATAGCATTGTTTACAGTAGTATAACCACCGATGATGACCAATCCGAAAATCAAGGCACCGATGACCATCGGGCTTAATAATAGTTCTACTAAAGTTTTTCTTTTCGGAGGAGCAGTCCCTTCTTCTTGGGACTTTGCCATATGGTTCAAATTGGAGACGATTCTTGCTAGAATCAAAGCCAATAGTCCAAGGATGGCAATTAATATGAAATAGAAGGTATAGTTGGTTTGGCCTCCTACATCCCCGCCAGTTCCTGTAGAAGTCTCAACCACTTCAGGAGCTGCATTATATTTTTCATTGATGTATAGGAATATCCCATCAATCTGGTCATCCGTCAAGTTCGGAAAGTTATTCATAACAGATGGTCCCCACACTCCCCAAAGCTCGGCTGCACGGGGATGCCCCGATTCAACCATCTTTTGAGAGTTTCTCACCCAGCTGTATAAATCTTCCCTTGGATAGGCTGACCAATTTTCTTCTGCAGGACCTAATGCGGGTCCGGTAGACTTGGACTTCATGTCAGGGGCGTGACATTGCGCGCACTTGGCTTTGAAGAGTGCTTTTCCTTCTGTAGCGTTAGGTTGAGCATAAGAGCTCACCCCTACAAAAAGGAAAAGTGCTATGAGCAGGTGTTGGCAGGAAAATCGCTTAAACCACATACTATTTTGATTTGCAACGTTTTATTCTGATTGTCAGAATAGTGTCAATTTCATGTTGGCACAAAGATATAATTAGCCCGAAATTTCAACAATATATAGTACATAGTTAAAACTATTTAGACAGTCTCTAAATAATGTTAAGGAATCATTAATTGCTCCTTTGGTCTAAACAATCCCGTTCCAAGGGACTCAAACGGTAAAAAATAAGATATATAAACCTAGGAAAATATCAGGTTTTCCTAGAAGAACAATATCCGTCCGATGACAATTCAGGAGGATTATTTCTCAAATTCAACTTATTTATCGAACGAAAGGATATTTTTGGAACATCCAATAAAAATCATGTTATATGAAAAAGAATAAAATCATTTACTGGATTTCGACAGGTTTACTATGCCTTATGATGTTGGGCTCTGCTGGAATGTACCTCTTCAATTATGAAGAAGTTTCGGGCTTGTTCAAAGGTTTCGGTTTTCCGACTTGGGTGATTTATCCTTTGGCTGTCGCCAAAATATTAGGCGTCATCGCAATATTAACCAAGGCCTCCAGACTATTGAAGGAATGGGCTTATGCCGGATTTTTCTTTGATTTCTTATTGGCTATTGGGGCACATCTTGCTATTGGGGACGGAGAACATTGGGGCGCTGTGGTCGCCACTGTCTTGTTATTGGTATCAAGAATTTATGACAGTAAGGTGTTTTAGGTAAAATTCAGTTCACGGACAAGGGTGGTAACCCTGACAAATATTTATAGCTTTTTTCCTCCCAGTCCACTTCACAACAATAGGTTTCAGGGCCATTGGTAACTACCAGTAGTCGGGTTTTCAACGCTATATTATATAGGGACACTTGATCCATTACCTTTTGACTGATTGAAACCTCAGGTCTTTTACATTCCACTAACAATTCCATTTGCGAATCTTCGTTGAAGACAAGGATATCGAATCGCTTTCGCATCCCATTGACTTCAATTTCCTTTTCAACCGAAATTCGTCCAACTCCGACACCTATATATATAAGGTGTTCTAGAAACAACTGTCTCACCATTTCTTCGGGTGTCAAAACGAGCCATTTTTTTCGGACTATACACCAAATCATTCGTTTGCCATTGTCCTTTTTAAGTTTCAACTTGGCTTGGTGCTCTAACAAATTCAATTCTAAGTTCCCTTCCATACGACAAATATAAGTACCCGTCCCAAAGTAATCATATTGTCAATACATGGAATACCGAACCCGAATCGGGAGCCAATGGATTACAATTCCAAAACCAAAGCACCGGATTCACGAGTTACATGAATGTCCCATCCCAGTTCTTTCGACTTACGTTTGTAAAAATTCACCCTTCGGGTCGAATTACTTCCGAGTATGACTAATGTACCCACTTCAAAATCTTCGGCCAAGACTTCAAAATCAACAAAGGGGTCATCCATAATACACAAGTAATCCAAAGTAAGCTGTTGTTTCAGCCGAGATGTCTTGTAATCCTTGTTTAGGAAATAAAAGCTTACTTCATCTAAATTCAACAAGCTTTCAGAAATGGATATAAATGGGGCTATAGTATCTTTCTCAAGCATATATGTTTCATCGTCATGGAATACACCATTTTCAATTCGATATCCTTTGGCGACAGACAACTCCTCTCCGCCTTGCAAATCAATTGATTTTATCGTCTTCCTTTTTCCGTTTAAAACATAATCGACAAGCAAACCTGATCGGGAATGATAAACAACAATTTCTTTAGAATCCAAATTTGCATAATATTGAACAACAGACATCAAACTAAACAACAATAAAGTAATTGAAATAACGTAAAAAATCCACTTCTTTTTCCATTCTATAAATAAAATAATTAATCCAATAATAAAATAAGAAAACAACAACTCATACATCCCAAATCGAATACCTTCTATTAAGTGAAAAGGCAGCTTTTCTATAAAAAATATGCCGGCATTCATAGACCACAAAATCATCCACAGTAAACCACCCACTAAGCTCCCCAACACAGGAAGCAATAAATCTATGACAACCAACAAAATACCTATACACAATATGAAAGGAGCAGCAGGAACTACAATCAACCCGGAAAGCCAGAAATAAGTCGGAAATTGATGAAAATAATACAAGCTAATGGGTAAGGTCATAACCTGGGCAGCTAAGCTAACCGAAGTCATATTCCAAAACCATTTTCCAAGCTTATTTTGTATATACCACAATCGAAATATTTTGGGTTGAAAATACACAATTCCTATAACCGCCAAATAAGATAATTGGAAGCCAATACTCAACAAGATAAACGGATTAAATAAAAGCAATACGAAAGCGGAACCACTAAGTGTATTATATATATTTTTTGACCGAGTCAAAACATCACCAATAATAAGAAATGAAAACATAGCAGACGCCCTCATAACAGAAGGAGCAGAGCCTGTAACCAAAGCAAAAACCCAAATGGTTAATATTGAAATAAGCCCTTGTAAAATAGCGCTCCATTTTCCTCGCCTTGGAAAAATTCTCATCAACAACCATTTCACCAGCATATAAATGATTCCGACATGTAAGCCGGAGACCGCCAGCACATGCATCGCTCCGGTATTGGCGTATGCCAATCGGACATCTTCCGTCATTTCATCTTTGTAACCTACCACTAGAGCGGAGGCCACCGAAAACTCATTTTCAGAGACAATATACTTTTGTAAAGTATGAATCACATGGCTTCTGATATCGTCAGGAATATTGGCGATACCATCCATTCCCCCTCTTTCTAGTACTAACCAATCACCGGCGTAAACAAAGGCAGTGTGATGAATATTTTCAACATGTAAATAACGACCATAATCAAACCCGCCCGGATTCAAATTCGCCCTAGGGGGCTTGAATCTGGTTTTCATTAAAATCAAATCCCCCTTGGATAAATGGACAGAAGAGGTATCCATCGGAATGTACACCAATGCTCTACCTCGTGAAGATTGTATCGAATCAACGGACACCCCCACCCCCTCTATACGAACTACGGATTGAACCGTCCTCTTCTTTTTGGGTTCCGCTTCAATTCTTCCCAATACATATAATTCCGGCTCTGATTCCACAGAAAAATGCCAAGGGGTATTGGACTCATCATGATGATGGGCAGCCAAATATCCTCCCCCTAGTAAACCTGTCCATAAGACAATACCGAACAACCATCTGTTAGCATGTGCCAAGGAGACAAAGGAAAAAAACAAGGTAAAAACCATACCCAAAACTGCTAACACAAAAAATATCCCATAGGATAAATCGGAATACTCATAAAGTAGTATACCCGCTAAAAATGGCAGTACCAGCCGGACAAATGGTATGGGTCGGAGTTGGTGATTCATTACAATTAGGTTCAGAATATTGTAAAATGTTACCCGACACGGGATTAAAATCCATAGAATACCAATTTCAATGCATTTTCATCAGGAGTCATCTTACTCATTTCCTACCTTTGCCGCATGAAATTGAAAAACGATTTACTATTGAGAGCGGCCAATGGAGAAGTTACTGAAAGACCTCCCGTTTGGCTCATGCGACAAGCGGGTCGCATCCTACCACAATATCGAGCATTAAGGGGATCATTATCCGGGTTCAAAGAATTGGTCGAAACACCGCATCTTGCAGCCGAAGTCACCATACAACCCGTTGATGAACTCGATGTGGATGCCGCCATTATTTTTTCGGACATCTTGGTCATCCCCGAAGCGATGGGACTTACCTATGAAATGGTAGAGAAAAAAGGCCCTTGGTTCCCGAACACGATACAAACCGTTTCGGACATCGACCGACTCATAAGCGGCGAAAAAGCCGCCAAGGACCTGGAATATGTCTTCGAAGCACTACGAATCACCAAGAAAGAATTGGCCGGAAGAGTACCCTTAATCGGATTTTCCGGAACGCCTTGGACACTTCTCGCTTACATGGTCGAAGGCAGTGGTAGCAAAACGTTCTCGAAAGCCAAAAAATTCTTATATACCCAACCCGAAGCGGCACACCGTCTCTTGGATATGTTGTCCGATACCATCATCGCTTATCTCAATATGAAAGTAGAGGCCGGTGCAGACCTGATCCAATTGTTCGATTCTTGGGGCGGAATACTTTCCCCGACTCAATACCAAGAGTTTTCATTGAAATATATCCGCAAAATTTGTGAAGGCATCCAAGGAGCTCCGGTCACTGTTTTCGCCAAAAATGCTTGGTTCGCCCTACCCGACTTGAAGGACTTCCCTTGTAATGTGGTGGGATTGGATTGGAATACGCCTCCACAATACGCTAGAAATATCCTAGGAGAAAAAAGAGTGGTCCAAGGGAACGCAGACCCCTGCTTTTTGTATTCTAATACAAAAGACATTGAAAATGCCACACGACAACTTATTCATGATTTTGCAGGACATCACATCGTCAACCTCGGACATGGTGTTTATCCGGACACGCCGTTGGACGGCGTAAAAGCATTCGTAAATACAGTCAAGTCATTTTCTTAATCAGATGATGGGAAAGCTCACTTTCCCACAAAACCCAATAAAAATACCATTATGTCTTTCTACAATATCCTACAGACAGAAGTCTCCAAAGCAATGAAAGCGTTGTATGACGCGGATATTGATACGGACAAACTCGTCATCAACATCACCAAAAAAGAGTTTGAAGGCGATTATACCGTCGTCACTTTCCCCTTTTCGAAAGTGGCTCGAAAAAAACCTGAATTAATAGCGGAAGAACTAGGTACTTTTTTGGTTGAAAACACCCAAGAAATTGAAAAATTCAATGTCATCAAAGGGTTTCTCAACTTGACGTTTTCCGACCTGACTTGGAAAACTTTCCTTTTCGGAAAATTAGGCAATTCATCATACGGAACATTTCCGTCAACCGGAAAAAAAGTATTGGTCGAATTTTCTTCTCCCAACACCAACAAACCCCTGCACCTCGGGCATATCCGAAACATTCTCCTAGGCTGGTCCACTAGCAAAATACTAGAAGCCGCCGGAAATGAAGTCGTCAAAGCCCAAATCATCAATGATCGTGGAATCGCCATCTGTAAATCCATGCTAGCTTGGAAAAAGTATGCGAATGGTATGACTCCTGAAAAAGCGGAGATTAAAAGCGATCGATTCGTCGGGGATTGGTATGTTTATTTTGAAAAATATTTCCAAAAGGAATACGCGGACTGGCAACAAACGGAATCCGCACAAAATATTTTACAAGATAAAAAAGGAAAGGAGGAAGAGAAAGAAAAATTCTTCAAGCGATATAAGAACGAATACTTCAACCAATACAGCGACCTCGGAAAAGAGGCCAAGGAAATGCTATTGAAATGGGAATCGGGGGATCCGGAAACCAAAGCGCTCTGGCAACAAATGAACGGTTGGGTTTATGAAGGATTCGATGTGACCTATGAAAATCTAGGTGTGTCTTTCGACAAATTATACTACGAGTCAGATACTTATCTCCTAGGAAAAGACATCATAGAACAAGGACTACAAAACGATGTCTTTTACAAAAAAGAAGATGGCTCTATCTGGATCGACTTAGAAAAGGAAATCGGAGACCACAAACTCGTCCTACGATCGGACGGAACCTCGGTTTACATTACGCAGGATATCGGTACCGCCCAATTGCGATACAAAAACCACGGTACGGAACGAATGATTTATGTGGTGGCCGATGAGCAGAACTACCACTTCAAAGCGCTCTTCGAAACACTCAAAAAATTAGGAGAACCCTACGCAGAAGGTTGCCATCACCTGTCCTACGGAATGGTCAATTTGCCGGAAGGCAGAATGAAATCAAGAGAAGGTACCGTAGTCGATGCGGATGATTTGATGGTCACGGTCATTGAAGAGGCAAAAAATGCATCTAAGGAAATCGGAACCATCGCGGATTTACCCGAAGCGGAGCAAACTGATATTATCCGACAAATCGGAATGGCGGCCCTCAAGTTTTTCATCATCAAGGTCAATCCGACGAAAAGCATGATTTTCAATCCGAAAGAATCGGTAGAATTGACGGGACAAACAGGCCCTTATATCCAATATTCGGCCGTTCGAACCAAGGCGGTACAACGAAAGGTCGGAGACAAATTCGCCGGAGCGGATGCGGGCACTTATACCGGCATATATCCCGAGGAAAAAGAAATCCTGATATTGCTACATGAATACCCGAATATCATAAAGGAAGCTGCTGAAAATCTGGATCCTTCCCAAATCGCGAATTACTGTTATTCTTTGGCGAAAGCCTATAACAAATTCTGGAACAGTGACAGCAATCTATCCATCATCAGAGCGGAGTCGCCCGAAGCGGGAGCCTTCCGATTGAATATGACGGAAGTCACCGGACATGTACTGGTACATGGTATGGGATTGCTAGGAATCGATATTCCGGAAAGGATGTAATATTAATATTAACCCATGACCTGAAATATTTCGGGTCATGGATGTAATATCTTCACAATTCCCCCGCTATTCGAATCCTAGTATTTACCTTTGTTTAGAATGAGTAAAGGAAAAGTCATATTGTCCGGTCGTCAATTCCAATTCACATTGGACAGACTTTGCTACCAACTTATAGAAGAGCATGACGATTTTACGGAAAGTTGCCTAATCGGTATCCAACCCAGAGGCGTCCCCTTCGCTGATCGGATTTACAACCGTTTAAAAGAATTGACAAATATTTCTGATATCCCTTACGGGAAATTGGATGTTACATTTTACAGGGATGACTTTCGTCAAAAAGTGCTCAATCCCTACCCGACCAAAATGGATTTTTTGGTTGAAAACAAAAAAGTCGTCCTTATCGATGACGTCTTGTACTCAGGCAGAACAATCCGAGCCGCCCTCACCGCCCTTGAACATTATGGGCGAGCCAATAAGATTGAAATGCTCTGCTTGATTAATCGCAGATTCAATAGACACCTACCCATCAAGTCCGATTATGAAGGACAACAAGTGGACTCCTTGGATGAAGCTTATGTCAAGGTAGAATGGAAGGGAGTCGATGAAAAACAAGAGGACAGAGTCGTTCTATATCCAAAGAAAACCGAATAAAATTTACCATTTTGTCGCTGCTCAGTACCAAACATCTACTAGGAATCAAGTACATCCAAGCCGAAGATATCAAACGGATTTTCGATACGGCGACCGAATTCAAGGAAGTCATTAACCGTCCGATAAAAAAAGTACCTTCCCTCAGAGATGTAACCGTCGCCAACCTCTTTTTTGAAAACTCCACTCGTACTAGGATTTCTTTCGAACTAGCGGAAAAAAGACTCTCGGCGGATGTCGTGAATTTTTCGGCGGCCTCTTCGTCCGTCAAAAAAGGGGAAACGCTCCTAGATACCGTCAACAACATATTGGCCATGAAAGTGGACATGGTAGTCATGAGACATCCCGCCCCGGGCGCCCATTTTTATTTGTCCCAAAGAATACCCGCCAATATCATCAATGCCGGTGACGGGACGCACGAACATCCGACCCAAGCATTGTTGGATGCATTTTCTATGAGGGAGGCCCTCAACGACGAATTAGCAGGAAAACATATCGCTATATTCGGAGACATCCTCCACTCAAGGGTAGCTATGAGCAATATTTTCTGCTTGCAAAAACTAGGGGCGAAAGTGCGTGTTTGTGGTCCTCCGACCCTGATTCCAAAACACCTACACAAACTAGGAGTAGAGGTTTCGCATGATCTTCGATCCACTTTGGAATGGTGCGATGTAGCGAATGTCCTCAGAATCCAGTTAGAACGCCAAGACATCAAATACTTCCCTTCTTTAAGAGAGTATCATAATGTGTATGGGATAAACAAGCAATTACTAGACAGCCTTGACTCCGAAGTAGTCATCATGCATCCGGGTCCGATTAACAGAGGAGTGGAAATTTCCAGCGATGTAGCGGACTCTGATCAATCTATCATCCTAGACCAAGTTGAAAATGGTGTTGCCGTGCGAATGGCGGTTCTTTACCTACTTTCATCCAAGGAAGAAAAAGATGCTTAGGTGCAACCATCTACCTACACATCAACATCTAAAGGTGTAAAGACGTTATTAATATACTTTCTCTCCAATCCATCCACCTACACAAATCATCACAAGACGGGCGAAAAGTCACTTTTCAAGTAAGATAAGACAAGCAATTTGTGTATACAAAAACTAGATATTTTCCAATAAATCGCTCTAGTTTATCCACAAGTTTGCGTTCAAACTGCTTCTTAACGTTCAAAATTTTTAACAAATCCTTAAAACTCTTATATTAGAGTCAATAGACCATTTTTTAGGTTGTAAAACAATCCTTGCCATGCCAAAACATATTAAAACATTAGCCCTTGTTTCCATTTTCTTCATTGGAAGTATTCTCCAAATACAGGGACAAAATTGTTCATCTATCATAGCTGAAAACAGTTCGCCGGGTAATATCCAAAAATTGAAAACCAATAGTAAACAATTGGCGATTCGATCCGGCTCCACTTATGAATTCCGTCTTGAAAATGAAAGTTCGGGATTGTATATGGTTGTTGTTTCTTCAGGTGGTGAAAAGTTGAACCAAGAAGACAAACTGGTTTTTGAAGATGTAAAGAAGCGGAAAAAAGTATATGCCTTTACAGATATGGCCGACTATAAAAAGCTAAGTAGTGGTATGCCGGTTTACACCAATCGGGCACTCGTTGATGTCGGTTTTGTAAAATGGTTGGCTACTTCCAAAATCAACCGAATCATTTTACTTGACCAAATGACAGGAAAAGGCCCTAGTTTGACATTTCCCGCCAATCGGGCGACAGGTGTTTTCGATGTATTCAAATGTTTTAACCAAAAGCTTGACCCTTCTAAAGTCAACCCCAATTCTACAGGTGACAACTCTTTAAACTCGGGTATTTCCGGCAAAAGAAATACTGCAAGTGGGGGAAAATCCGGAGGAGGAGCCAACCCGAACAACGACCCTGAAGTCCAAGGGCTACGGAAAGATCTCGCTCAAGTCAAGACCGAACTCCGGGCAATGATTGAAAAGGAAAGGGAAAAAACAGCGAAGTTCAAACAACAATTCGCAGATGAAGTGGCAGCATCCAGAGAGGCGGCTACCGAGCAAAAAAACAAATATGCTCAAGAAGTCTTAGAGGCCAGGAAAAAAGCGGATGAAGAAATTCAAAAGTCCTTGGCAGAACAAGCGGACGCCGTAAAATTAGCCAAGGAAAAAGCAGTGGATGAAATCGAAAAAATCAATTTGAATGTCAAGGAGGCGAAACAGGCGGCAGCTAAAGAAGTACAAGACGCCAAATTGAAATCCGCTGAAGAAGTCGCGGCTGCCCGAGAAAAAGCGGCATTGGAATTAGCAGCGGTTAAGGAAAAACTGGATGCCGCCAAATTGGAATACGTGGATGAAATTGCTTCTGCAAGAGAGAGTTCTAAACTGGAATTACAAAAAATTCAGGAAGAAACGGCTACGACCATTAAGGAAGCACGTGAAAAAGCGAAAGAGGAAAAAGACAAAACCGCC
>JAHDCE010000663.1 GCA_020630045.1 Saprospiraceae bacterium
TACATGCTAAGGTCCTAGGAGAAATCGAAGGCATTTGTCAAGTGAAAGGTTGTTGGATGACGATGAATGACCAAGAAAAGGAATTGCATATTAAATTCAAGGATTACGGATTTTTCGTACCTATGGATGCAACCGGAAAGAAAGCGATTATGAATGGGTATGCTTTCAGGGAAGTAACTTCTGTCGCTGATTTGCAACACTTGGCGGAAGATGCCGGTAAAAGTAAGGAGGAAATCGCTGCCATTACCGAACCAAGGGAACAGTTGAAATTCTTGGCTTCGGGTGTATATATCGAATGATTTTCTTACAAAGACCTTAAAATTAGGGGAGGGGAACTTGCTTTTTGGTAGTTGATAGACTACTTTGGAAATAATATCGTTACCTTTTCGGGTAATCAATTAATCATCTGACTTGCAGTACGAGAAGGCCAAGGAGAACATTATACATTTGTTGGAGACCGGACTGGCCTCCAACTTGTTTTATCATGGGTTGCACCATACTTATGATGTATTGCATGTTACGGGTGAATTATGTGATTCGGAAGGTGTGGACGAGTACCACAAAAAACTATTGCAGACCGCTGCATTATTGCATGATAGCGGATTTACCATCGGCAATCCCAACCACGAAGAGAAGGGGTGTAATATCGCTAGGAAAATTCTACCCGGTTATGGATATACGGATGGAGAAATCGACAGGATTTGTGGAATGATCATGGCGACTAAAATTCCCCAATCGCCTAAAGATAAATATGAAGAAATCCTCTGTGATGCGGATTTGGATTATTTGGGTCGGGATGATTTTTATGTCATCGGCCAAACACTTTTCGATGAATTGAGGTCTTTCCAAATCATGGATGACGAAAAAGAGTGGAATCGGGTTCAAATCAAATTCCTAGAAGGTCATACTTATTTTACTACAACCAATCAAAAACGGAGACAACCTCAAAAACAAGTATTCCTGAATCAGATTAAGCGATTAGTTTCAACCTATTGATGAACAAATTGGAGCATCAAAACGAAAGATGTTGTTACTTTTCATAATAGCTCAAAGCCTCTGGACACTTCACTTTTAATTTCAATAATACCTTTTCTCGACGAGCGGTCTCGTCTTCATATTTTTGCTTCAATTGATCCATACAAGAAGCATATTTTGATTCTACACCATCCGCTTTTGATTCTAGGGCGACAAGTCCTTTGTAATCGTTGTTATCGGACAACCTGCGCGTTTCCTTTTTAAAAGCGATAATTTCTTCAGTACAAGAACAAATACCTTCTGTTAATTCATCATAATCGATGGTTGGAGTGGTATTCTTTTCCACGATGTAAGTAGAATCTTTCCTAGGATCACCCGTGACCGAATTCTTCTTACTTGCACAAGAAGAAATCAGGAAGATTATCAGGATGGATAAATAAGTGAATTGCTTTTCTTTGCCAGTCATCACAATTGATTTAGCCCACAATTTAAAAGGAAGTGAATGGAAAAACAAAAACCGCCTGCCCTTTGGCAAGCGGTTTTTCAAAATATGCTTAGTTATTGTTTCGGCTTTCGCCGAAAACATTGGATTTCTAAAAATGAATTAGTTACCCATTTGGCTCAATTCGGCAAACTTAGGACAATTCTTTTTCATGGCTTCTTCAGCGGCTTTTTCCAATTCAGGATTACCGTCGATTTTACCATACTTTTCTTCAAGTCCTTTAACACACGCTTCCGCCTTGGTCGAAACATCTCCCAATTTAGTCATCAATGCCATCAATGCATCTGTGTCAGGTTCAGCGGCTGTAGATAATTTCTTTTGCTCATCCATCAAGTCGAACAAGTCTTTGCTACAATCACAAACTTCAGAGGCCATTTTGTCCATGTCCGGTCCTTTTTTACCACAGCTAGTGATTACAAAAGTTCCAGCAAGAAGTACCAAAGCCAATAATTTCAATCCTTTCATCTTGTTTTTAAAATTTTTAGTGAGTTGGAAAATCATTTGAAGCACAAGGTAGTTGTATATTTTGAAATTACGGTAGTAGGGTGAAATATTATTTTTTATTCGCCCCCGTATTTATATTTTTGCCACTCGTCCGAAGAGACGACTATTTTTCATCATCCAAATAACATGATAAAGATGAATCGACAACTGAGCGATCAGGAAATCGTAAGAAGGGAAGCCCTCCAAAAATTGAGGGATTTGGGTATCGATCCATATCCCGCCGAAAAATTTGATGTTTCCGCATTTTCAAAAGACATCAAAGAGAATTATGATGCCGAAAAAGGCAATTACCAAGAAGTGAGCTTGGCAGGTCG
>JAHDCE010000033.1 GCA_020630045.1 Saprospiraceae bacterium
CGAAGTGGATTTCCAAAATAATGGTTTGGCTATACTCAATTTTTCGTGATAACATCTATTAAAATCAAAAGATATATCGCCCTTACAACACTTTGACACAAGCATAATCCTCGGACATTGATTACATTTGTCCTATGGAAAAACACTTGGTAGCTCCCTCAGTATTAGCGGCGGATTTCGGCCGTTTGTCCGACGACATTTGGATGGTCAATGAAAGTGAAGCCGACTGGTTTCACATCGATATCATGGACGGTCGTTTTGTTCCGAATATTTCTTTCGGATTCCCTATCATGAAGATTTTGAAAGAGCAAGCCCGCAAAACACTAGACGTCCATTTGATGATCGTCGAACCGGAAAAATACGTGGAGCGTTTCGCGGAAGCGGGAGCTGATGTGATTACCGTTCATTATGAAGCCTGCACTCATCTGCATCGTACCTTACAACAAATCAAAGCGACCGGTGCCAAAGCCGGTGTCGCCCTCAATCCGCACACGCCTGTCTCCTTGTTGGAAACGGTGATAGAAGACATTGACTTGGTTTGTTTGATGTCAGTCAATCCCGGTTTTGGCGGACAGAAGTTCATTTATGGAACTTTAAAAAAAATCCAAGAACTAAAGAACATCATCACCGTACACAATACAAGCACTTTGATTGAAATCGATGGAGGTGTCGGACTTCAAAATGCAGAAAAAATACTCCAAGCCGGAGCGGATGTGTTGGTTGCCGGCAGCAGTGTTTTCAAATCGGAAAATCCGAAGGAAACCATCAAGAGGTTAAAGGACATAGGGATGCGAAATTTCTTAGTCTGACCTCCGTTTTGATGTTGACCTACAAGTTTTCACCCACACACAGAATTACGACAATATGAAACAGTTTATCCTAGGTTACTTGCTATTGCTATTGGCCGGAACGACCTACGCTCAAACGGCGACCATTTACGGACAGGTTACGGACAAAGATGGCGAGCCCCTAATCGGTGCTTCCGTTTATATCGAAGGGGACGAATCCCGTGGTGTAGAGACGGATACTGAAGGATATTATGATTTAAAGGTGGAACCCGGACGTAGCCTGACCCTAGTGATTTCATACACCGGTTATGAAACCAAAAAAATAAAGACAGGTCGTATCCGTGAAGGAATGCGTTCTAAACAAGACGCGGTCATGGAAAGTGACAACGTCATTGAAGGTGCGGAGGTCGTCGGAGAAAACAGCATGGAAGATGGCGGCATGATTCGTGAGGGAACCGAACAATTGAAAGCCATTCCGACCACTACGGGAAACATTGAAAGTTTGCTCCCTGCCATCGCACTGGGTACAACCTCGGGACCGGGAGGCGAGTTGAGTTCGCAATATTCCGTGCGAGGGGGGAACTATGATGAGAACTTAGTTTATGTCAATGATTTTGCCATTTATCGCCCTCAATTGATTCGTGCCGGTCAGCAAGAAGGATTGACTTTTCCCAATAAAGATTTGATCAGTAGCTTGAGTTTTTCTTCGGGAGGTTTTGATGCCAAATATGGCGACAAGATGTCTTCTGTCCTTGACGTTTCATATAAGCGTCCCAAGGATTTTGGCGGTTCCGTCGAGTTGAGTGGTCTAGGGGGATCAGTACATTTCGAAGGCAGTAAAAAACTGAAGCGCGACACTTCCGGATTCCAACGGTTCCGTTACTTGGTAGGTGCGAGGTACAAAACCACAAAATACCTATTGGGGACATTGGATGTCGAAGGAGAGTACCAGCCTAACTTCTTGGATTTGCAAGGATATTTCACCTATGACATCAATCGTGATTGGCAGTTGGCATTAATAGGAAACTACAATCGGAGCGAATATGAATTCATCCCGACTTCTAGGAATACGGCCTTCGGATTGATTGATTTCGCCTTGAGCTTACAAACCGTTTTTGAAGGTCAGGAAGTCGATGATTTCACCACTTATATGGGTGGTGCCTCTTTGACATATGTACCCGAAAGACTTGAAAATCCATTCTTCTTGAAATTCTTGGCATCGACTTATCAAAGCGATGAAAATGAACGGATCGACATTCTGGGTGATTATCTCATCGGACAAGTGGAATCCAACTTGGGCAGTAACGATTTCGGAGATATCGTCGCTATACTAGGAGCCGGTACGCAACACTTATTTGTCAGAAACTACCTGACCAGCAACGTGACCAACGCCGAGTTCAAAGGTGGTTGGGAATTGGAGAAAGACCATATTGACAATGAAAAGGTGACGACTCACTTTTTACAATGGGGGGCGAAATATCAAAATGAAATTATTAATGATAAATTAAATGAATGGGAACGGCTTGATTCGGCCGGATACTCATTGCCATTTTCTGAGTCCGATGTATTTGTAGCCAGTGTATTGAAGACGGAAAACAATCTATCTTCCAATCGGATATCCGCATACTTCCAAGATACTTGGACACATGCGGTAGATAGCATGGAGTTGAAATTCTCTTTCGGCGTCCGTGCTCAGTATTGGGACATGAACAATGAATTTATTGTTTCTCCTAGGGCACAATTGCTATTTAAGCCTAGGGCAAAACGAAACATGGCCTTAAAATTGGCAGGTGGATTATATTATCAACCTCCTTTTTACCGGGAACTCCGCCGACTTGACGGAACGATTAATGAAGATTTGTTATCGCAAAAATCTGCTCATGCAGTAGCCGGATATACATTGGATTTTGACATTGGCAATGTACCATTCAAGTTCATTGCGGAGGCTTATTATAAGCATCTTTGGGATTTGACCTACTATGATTTGGACAATGTTAGAATCCGTTATTCCGGTGAAAATGATACGCGTGGATATGTTACGGGGCTGGATATGCGACTCAATGGAGAATTCGTAGAAGGTGCGGAATCTTGGATTAATATTTCATTCCTTCGTGCTCGCGAGCGGATAGAAAACGTCCAACATTACAAACGAGAAGTGGGAAGTACCGATTCTATTTTGGTCAACAATGTGGCACGACCTACCGACCAACTAATGAGTCTGTCCATTTTCTTCCAAGATCATTTACCTAAAAACCCGAACTTCAAAACGCATTTGAATTTGACGGTGGGTACAGGTTGGGCATTCGGTATTCCGAACAACAATATCGAACCGAGGAATACTTACCGATTCTCGCCTTATCATCGTGTAGATATCGGATTTTCGGCAAAACTCTGGAACACCGATTGGAAGGAGAAATGGTCGCGACACCCTTTGAGGTTTACCAAAAATACTTGGATCAGTTTGGAGGTCTTCAACCTCTTACAAGTCAGTAACCAAGCATCGAATACTTGGATTAAAACCATTTACGGAACACAATTCGCGGTTCCCAATTATTTGACATCGAGACGGATTAATCTCCGCTTGAGAATGGAATTCTAAATCGTTCTTCATCATGTCTATATTTTTTTCCAACAAGTATTTGCTGCTGGTCGGTTTATTCATTTTTTCCCTTACGGGAAATCTGAACGCCCAGGATGAGCCACGGCAAAAATTGGGGATTTTAGAAATTCCTGACTCATTGAACAAAGCTCGCTTTTGGGGAGTGAATAGCACTTTAGCAGTCGGTTACACCGGTGTTGTTGTCGGTTTGAATAGAGCTTGGTATGCCAATTATGAGAGAGGTCGATTCCACAACTTCAACGATATGGGCGAATGGCAGGATATGGATAAAATGGGCCATTTTTTTACCGCCTATTTTGAAGCCAAACTCGGTAGCAAAATATTCAGATGGACCGGAGTGGATGAACGGAAATCCGCTTATGCGGGTGTCGCCCTGGCCACCGTTTTCCAAAGTACGATCGAAGTCCTTGACGGGTTTTCTGAAAAGTGGGGTTTTTCTTGGGGGGACATTGCCTTCAATACTGCCGGTGCGGGTTTGTTCCTAGGACAAGAATTGGCTTGGAAGGAACAACGGATTCAACTCAAAATTTCGACATTCAGAGGCAAGCTTGACAATACCCCTATTGAATCATACAATATGCCCGGCGTCTATTCCTCACTAGAAGAAAGGTCTTTGGACTTGTACGGCTCTTGGTTCGGCGAGTTGTTTCTTAAGGACTATAATGCCATGACGATTTGGGCTTCCGCCAATATCAGTTCTTTTATCAAAAAAGAGGATTCGCGGTTTCCGAAATGGTTGAATATTGCAGTGGGTTATGGAGCGGAGAACATGTATGCCGGATTCGATTATCAGTGGACAGATGAGGAAACGGGAGCGAGTTACCGGCTCGACCCAGAAGTTCATCCGAGGTACCGACAATTCTTTTTATCTTTTGATGTGGATTTAACGAGAATTCCGGTAAAGAATCGCTTTTTGAAAACATTGTTTTCAATTCTCAATATCATAAAAATTCCGGCTCCGGCTTTAGAAGTTAATACCTTGGGCAAGGTAAAACTCAGACCGATTTATTTTTAAACAACAAAGGTTTATTCCACCAGTTGATAGATATCGGGGAGTGTGCGTCCCAATCCGTCATAATCTAATCCATATCCAACTACGAATAAATTGGGAATGCGGAAACCAATGTAATCCAAAGGTACTTTTTGTCCTAGTGCATCAGGTTTGAATAATAGACTGACCATTGTTACGGAAGCGGGTTTGTGTTCCTCTTTTATTTTATCAATAATGTATTTGATGGTGTTGCCAGTATCAATGATATCTTCTAGAATTATTACATCACGCCCTTCCAGGGAATAAGGAAAATCCAAATCCACTCGCATCTTACCGGTTGACTTTGTTCCTTCATAGGAAGCCAGCTTGATAAAGATTAATTCTGAATCGAATTTGCATGCACGTACCATATCCGCAGCAAACATGAATGAGCCATTGAGAATGGCGACAAAGACGGGATCCCTTTCTTCAAAAGCGTTTGACACTTCAATTCCCATTTCCATGATACGCGTCCTTATTTCGTCACGTGTAATGAATATCTTAAACTCCTTGTCGTGTACGATTACGTTATTCATGTGCATTGAAATTTCCTATCAACCATTTCGGAAGGCTTTTATCAAACCATTTTTTTCTAATTGATAGACGATGAAAATGAATGTGAAGAAAATAATTGAATTAAATCCATATTCGGCCACTTTGCCGACAGCCACGAAGCTATGAAAGAAATGGATGATTCCAAAACCAATTAGCGCCATTATGATATACAAGGCCATTCTTTTTACAGGATAGGAAATTGGATAATGTCTTTGTCCGGTTAAATATGCTACAGTCGCCATAAATGCATAGCAAGCCAAAGTTGCCCAAGCAGAAGCGGTAAAACCATAAATAGGGATAAAAAATACATTGATAAGAATAGTAATCGAGGCACCACCTATAGCGATGTAGGTGCCGAACATGGTTTTATCTGATAATTTGAACCAGATTCCGAAATTATAATAGAGTCCTAGGAAGAAGTTGGCTAGCAGAACAATCGGTATAATATGAATGCCTGCTCTATATTTTTCTCCTCCAGTAAAAATCCCATGAATCAAATCCAAGTATGACATAATACCCAAAAATGCCAAGCTTCCTACCAAGGCGAAGCCTTGTCCGATTTTACCATATAATTGCTTGGAATCATCCCTATTGGCATTTCTAAAAAAGAAAGGTTCCGCTGCGTAATTAAATGCCATGATTAAGATGGTCATGAGCATGGCAAGTTTATAGTTTCCGGAATAGATACCCAATTGTTCCAAGTTTTCTTCCAAGGAACCGGGAAGTAGTTTTTTGAGTAAAGTTCTATCTAAAGTTTCGTTAATGATACCTGCGAAGCCCGCCAATATCAAAGGAGCGACATATTTCATTTTACGCTTCCATAATTCCTTATCCAACTTAAGCCGGAGTTTGAAGTAGAGCGGTAGCATCATTAATAATTGAACCGTACTGGCGACTAGGTTGGATATAAATACATATCCGACACCGATATCTTCCCGATATACCCAATCGACCCAATCATGTCCTTTGGCTTTTAAACTTGGACAGATACTTAGGAAGAATATATTGCAACCGATATTCACCAATATATTCGTCAACTTAATAGATGCGAATCTGATAGGGCGGCTATCCAAACGTAGCCTAGCAAATGGTATCGAGGCGAGTGCATCGAATCCTAGTATCAAGGCAAACCAAATGATATATTCCGAATGATCGGGATACTGTAGCCAATTGGCGATGGATTGGGAAAAAACAATGAACGTCCCCACTAATATCGGAGTCGTTATCAATAAGGAAATGGAAGCGGTTGAAAAGGCTTTGTCCCGATTTTCCTCCTTGGCGCCGAACCTGAAAAATCCGGTTTCCATCCGATAGGTAAAAAGTATAATCAGAAAAGCCACATATGCATATAACTCTTGGATTACACCGAATTCGGCTGTTGACTCGAATACCTTCATATGGTATGGAGCCAACAAATAATTCAACAATCGTCCCACAATGTAACTTACACCATAGATAGCCGTTTCGCCAAGTAATTTTTTAAGTAGGGACAATGGATTGTGATTAATTCAATCTTGAATAAATTCTTGGTGCAAATTTAGTACAATAGATATTAGTCAAGGTAAATCTAAAAACAACAAAACCCGGATTCGATATCGAATCCGGGTTTTGAATATCTGTGGAAGGAATTTTAAAATTCCCAAACATCATGTTCGAAGTTGAATATAGACAATCTGATTTTTTCAGATTCCAAGAGTAAATCCACACCCTGTAGTCCAGGAATATCTTGCAGACGTCGATCATATACGTTCGACTCCTTGTAAATATAACTGGAGAAAAATCTCATTTCAAATATATCGTGCCACGTCATCGGACTGGCATCATTGTTTTCATTAAATGCGATTTCCCGAGCCAGTGATTCCCGTGCATCCGGATAATAAATCCAAAACATCGGAAGTTCATACAAGAAGTTACCTTGGTCATCATACTCTTCTTTTAGAGGAGCGATACCTAGGATTCTTACTTGAAGCGTGGAAGTTTCTTCGTCGAAGAACCAAATTTCTTTGATACGATATCTTCTGATATCTTCCGGGTTCAAATCGTTATAGGCAACTTCAATAGTTTCTTCATATGTTTCCGGATCGAAAGATACAAAAGTATCTACTTCAGAAACCAATTGAGCCGCTTCATCTTTAGACAAAGTTTCAGTAAAATCGTCTTCATCATTAATTCCATAGGCAGTCAGTGTACCATCCATAACTCCTTCCATTAAAATATCGAAGAAATATCTTTTTGGATATACAAAGCGCTTATTCATTTTTTCCCTTACATCAATGACACGCCAAACACGCTTTTCCCAGAAAATGTCGGCTTCACGTTGTGGTTGATAAGGTAAAACTCTACGTTCTTTAGTCAATCGTTTCTCAACGATATCATTTAATGGTACATATTTGTCCTCATCTTCCTCCGTAGTTTCACCAGCTTCAGTGACTGTGGTACTAGGAGTAGGAACTTGCGCATTAATCCAAGTTAATGAGCAAAAGAAAAGAAAAAATGATAAAACAGAAATCTTGAACTTCATCTCACAGATTTTAAAATGTTATGGCTTAATATCAACCGAATACTTTCTCGCCATTCAACGAGAAAGCATTCGGTTTTATTATAGAAACTTACTTAATGTTCCAAACCATAGGTCGTAATTTACGACCTGCTTTGTCACCAGGACAACGAGCTTTGATGTTATCAAAATAATAGATATCACCAGGCTTAGCGGCAGCAACCAAGTTGGATACTTTACCAGAGTAAGATCCACCAGAGTTAACACCACGCTGAGCATCTTGGCGCTTAGGTACACGAGTCAACTCAAATCCTTGGATTTGGCACTTCGCTTCAAAGTCAAAGTTCAACAAAGCGGCAAAGATACCTTTACGACCTTTGAATGAACCGTTACCTAGGGAACCGGAACTTTCATCTTTGTTCGGGTTGAAGGAAGCAACCGGATCAGGAATTCTCTTCACACGGAATTTGAAATCCTGAGAGAAACCGGGAGCCGAAACTTTAATTGTAGCATTACCTGGAGAACTAGCACGTACATTGTACTTGCCACCACTACCGTTTACTGTACAACCAGAGCATGAAACATTTACTTTGTTAGAGTTAGCACCTGCAACCGCAACTTCTAGTGGATTATCAACACCGATGTAGAATACGTTCATCTTTGTTGGAGAAGCAGTAGCAGAACGCATACCCACTTCATAATCAAAAGTAGAAGATTCAGAGAATTTTTCTCCAGAAAGCGGGTTGGTTACATTAGCAGTCAATTTCAATGTGCGCTTACCAAGAGAATTTGCAGTTTCAGAGAACTGACCTTTTCCTTGAGCGTTCAAAGAAACGCGTTGACCATTAACGGTAATGGTAGAAGTTTTTGCGAACTCAGTAGAATATGCACCGATAGAAACTTCAGCCTCGAATTTTTCACCTTTAATCACATATCCGCGCTTAGCGTTGATTACAGGGAAGAATTTGTTCAACTTGATTTCACGACCACCGACTAGAGATGCCAAGTCATTTACCATGTATGCTTCAGCGGCTTTCGCATCAGCTTTGATTTTTTCTAAGGTAGGCATACATGCCGCGAAAGGCATTTGGTAGAATTTGTACTCAGCCCAAGTCGCCTTATCGGTTTTGGCTTGCCAAATACTATCATTGATCCCCAAAGTCAAGTTTTGCTCGAAGTTAGCGATACGCTTTTCAACTTCGTCATTTTTCAACTTGGCTTCTTTTTTAACCTTATTGATAGTCTCTTTGTAGATTTCAATCATTCCCTCACGAGTACGATTTACCAATGCTTGCAAAGAATCACCTTTATGCTGTTTTACCATCCACCAAGTCGTCCAATCTTTATCTTTGGAGGCTTTAGGATTACCGGTTTTCTCGTCATAATATTCTTTATTATCAATCGAGATATCAGCAAAATGAGTTTCTATCTGAGCATCGGTCATTTCTTGAGCTTTAGTAGAAATAACCATCAACCCCTTTTTATAGTAATCTACTTGATCTGCGAATTCATTAGAATATTCGCGAACCCTTTGGATACCTTCATTAAGGGGAGCTTTTAATTTTGGCTTTTTATTCAAAAGCGGTTGGATACCTTCTTCAGTCGCTTTAATCGCGTCTGTAGTCAGTTTGCTGGATGTAACCATAGAGTCTTCCAAATCATAGAAGGCGTTCATGATTTCAGCAGATATATTCAAGGCCAGCAGCGCCATGAGTACCAAGTACATCAGGTTAATCATCAGCTGCCGGGGTTCCTTTGGAATTGACATATTATTTTAATTTTTGTCGTTAATAAAAAGGAATAAACCCAATAAGCTAAATGATTAGCTACGGATACTTGACATTGCACTCAAGATACCACCGTATACAGAGTTCAATGAACCTAAGTTATTGTTCAAGGCAGAAAGTTGTTCTTTGTAACGCTTAGTATCGTCCAAAGAATCAGAGATATTGGCCATGGCTTCGTTCATATTAGAATAGAAGTCGCCCATTTTCTTGATTTGATCCTTAGTACCGGAGAAATCAACCTCTTGAAGTGCCTTCAAAGAACCTAAGCTACGAGACATACCTTGAAGTTCGGTTAACATACCGCTCAATTTAGCGTCCATTTTTTCGCCATCAACACCTGGCAAAGCAGAAGATGCACCACCTCCCATACTAGCAGTATCGATTGCAGTAATAGTAGAAGAGCTATAGTTGTCCAATCCCGGGTACAATTTTTCCCAGTAGTATTCTTTTTCCGGAGGAAGAAGACCTAAGAACAAGAACATAGCGGCTTCGACCAAAAGACCAACATAAATCAAACTTACTCCAGGGATAAATTGTGTGTGCTCAATTTTTTCAAGAGCACCAAGGAGTACGATACAAGCACCTACACCAATAGCGAAGTTCTTAAAATATTTAAAACCTTTTGAATGAATGAAACTCATTGAATTAACAATTTAATGGTTAGTTAATAAGTAGAAGAAAAACGGGTCATTACAAATATAAGAATGTGCAATCTAACTTCCGTTCGGAATATATAACGCGAACAGCAAACAAGGTTACACAACTATGTAAAATATTTTATCACACCAAGGAGAGAAATTTGAAAATCAAGTATTTATTAAAATATTATGAACCTTGAAAATCTAACCTTTTCCTTATTAAAAAATTGGTGTGTACAGTTAAGTTGGAAACTTTTTTCCGTCTTATATATCAAAGATAAACAATAATATCAAAGAAGCATTAATTAGAGCATTTTCGCTTTATGGCTTCTTTGATATTATTGAATAAAAATCCTTTTGTTTGGGAAAAAATTTAGGGTTGGATTAGAAGTCGTTCATTGATCGGCCTAAGAAGGTCAAAGCACAACGGAATCCAACATAACACTTGGTTGTATCTTGGAATTCCCAGTGGCGAATTCCACACTGGAGGTAGAAAGAAATATCTTTCCAAGAACCTCCACGGATTACTTTTCTCATTTGAGCTTGCTCATCACCTTCACGAACATCGTATCTCAAATCCGGATTTAAATCGTGGATAAATGAGTATGCATTTTCATCGAAAGCAGTAGATGTCCACTCAGAAACATTTCCTGCCATATTGTATAATCCATAATCATTTGGAAAATATGCATCAGCTTTAACTGTATACAATCCTCCGTCCTCAGGATAATTACCTCTTCCAGGTTTAAAGTTAGCAAGAAGACATCCCTTGGCATTACGTGTGTAATAACCACCCCAAGGATAAGTAGCCAAATCACGACCACCTCGAGCTGCATACTCCCACTCGTGCTCAGTTGGCAAACGGAAATCTTCCGAATTCACCTCACCGGTGGCGGCGACACGATAAGTGTTCCATAGTTTGGTTCTCCAGAAACAGAAAGCATTTGCTACTCTCCAATTGATACCTACAACCGGATAATCGTCAAAAGCGGGATGCCAGAAATAATTACGAGTCATCGGCTCATTGTAAGAATATGCGAAGTCACGAATCCACGCAAGTGTATCCGGATAAATCGCTACAATATCTTTATGAATGTATTCTGCACGATTTCCATAATCGGGGTCGTGTGCAGCACGTTGCCAATCGTACCATTGGTATTCGTATTCAAAATTTCGAACGTCAACTTCTTTTTTACCTCCAAAGGCTTCATCTCCTTGGTAGTATAAGTCTTCGACTGTTTCATCTTCATAGTTGACTTCGGCTTCCCAATCAATAAATTGGTTACCGTCCTCATCTTCAATGTACAAATCTTGCCATGAACGAACTAATGAATCTTGTACCCACATTACAAATTGGCGATATTCGTTATTTGTAATTTCGGTGTCGTCCATATAAAACCCTTGAATGGAGATGGACTTTGATCGCTGGACGTAAGTAGAATTGACATCTTGATCACTAGGACCGATATGCAATGTTCCAGATGGTATGTAAACCATACCGTAAGGATTAATACCTTTCCAGGCAGGTCGGTCAAGTACACCGATTAACTGTCCTGAATCTTTCTGTCCGCACGAAGCGATGATAGTGGTAACAACCACTAACGTAAATAGTAATTTTGTGAACTTACCCATGTTTTCACCCGAGTTTTCCTAGATGATTTGGAATGAATAGACCGTAAAGCGATGTAAATATAGAGGATTAAAAAGGATATTTTATAAAAATCGGATTCCTTTTTTTACTCATACATATTCCGCCTACATTTTAACCTCACACTGAACGACAGAAAAAAGGAAAATGTTATGCTGAAAAAAAAAAAATCCAAAATCTTTCGTAAATCATTGAAAAGTAAAGGATTTTAAGCTTGAAAAAGGTACTTCCAAGCGAATTCGAGTGATATTTATCGTAGGATAAACATTCGGGTTCCTAGGATTTAAATCGAAAAAAAAAGAGCTTTTTTTTCAAAAAATAACAAAATCATAACAGTCTCGGATTAAAAATCACCTTGGGCAAGCGACCTTCTCCAATAGGTTTGCCAAGGTCATATTTCAATAATATCTCATGTGACCCTTGATTTACGTCCCTCAATCCGGAAATAGAAAAATCATAACCATAAACGACCATCCAATTATCAGTCAACCGCACTCCGGCTAAAAAGTTGACGACATCCAAAGTCGTTTCACTGAATCCCCTTAGCCCTGCACCAAACTTAAAGCGGTCATCGAAATCCACTAATGCGGAAAAATCCACTTGGGTTTGGGTAAAATCCGTCTTTGCGAATACGGAGGGAATCAAGCTCCATTGATCTGAGAATGGAATTTCATATGAAGCTACTCCCACATAATTTCGCCGGAAGGCGATTTGAGCATCTCCAGTATTAAATGCGAAGTCCAATCGAGAACCGGTAAGGTGTTGAGTCGAAAATCCGACATTCAAATTTTGAACTCGAATCCACAAACCGGCATCAAGATGATAGGTGAATGCACTTTCTTTACCTACCGGAAGAAACGCATCGTTATGAGAAAAAGTCCCGCCTTCATACAATCCTTCGGGGGCTAAAAGTTTTTGCCCGTCTAAAACCTTTTGAAAAACTCCACCAGCAACACCTAATGACAAGGAGCCGGTTCCCCCCAACTTCAGGCGATATGCATAGGACAAAGAAATTTTCAGGTTCCGCTCAGCTCCGATAAAATCATTCTCTATATCAATTCCTACACCACTGCTCAAGTAATTGACGGGTAAATGGACATTGAGATTTTGGGTCATCGGCGACCCTTCCAATCCGATCCATTGTTTACGAAATACGCCCACCGCCTCAAGAGACCCACCTATTCCCGCATATGCGGGATTGGTATGATGGGGATTGAAATAGTTCAAGGTATATTGGGGGATTTGTTGGGCATCCGCCCAAAGAGCGAATCCAAGCATCCAACAAACTATTGACCAAGTGTAAAAGGTTTTTCCCATTTGGAAATGTATATTACTTAACTAATACATAAAACGCTATCATAAGCTGCATCGTCTACTTACAATTTATAGCTATTTTCCATCATTCGCTCCTTGAGATCATCCAATGAATAAACGGGAGCCAAGCAGGCATGGTTTATACATAAATAAAAAGATGTCTCATTTTCTTGATGCCTATCTTCCAATAAAGGTTGTCCGGGCCGGTCAGTAATCGCCGCCGCCATGACTTGATTCGGATGAAATTCCATATTCAACTTGCGGGCTGCATCCAAGGCGTCCTCTCCTATGATAGCGATTTCCCGGCTAGGAAAAACTTGTCCAATTAAGGAAGCCGCCCATTTGGAAAACGTGGACGGAAACCTTTCTATAGAAACCTTCATCCCTTCTAGCATTTTGACCGCAATGGTTTCATATCCGGAGTTTGCTTTCAGCGCGGCCAACTTCAATAGGTTCGAAACCATAGTGGCATTTCCGGAAGGAAGTGCGGAATCATAACGTTCTTGTTTTCTGACCAATACATCGGTGGCATCTTGTGCTGTGGAATAAAAGCCCAACTTGGTCTCATCATAAAACCTCGATAAGCAAAATTCCATCCAATTATTCGCAGATTTCAAATCATTTTCATTGAATGTCGCACTGTATAATTCTAGTAATGCTTCAATTAAAAATGAATAATCCGCTAGGAGAGCTTCTTGTTTCGCTCCTGTCTCAGCATTATATATTCGGTATAAACCTAATTCTGATTTGAACCGTGTTTCTAGAAATCGAATATTGGTTTCGGCGACTTCCAAATATTTTTGAGTTCCTGTCACCTTATAGGCTTGGATAAAAGCACGGCTCATCAATGCGTTCCAATCCAATAATATTTTATCATCCAATCCGGGCCAAATCCGCTTGCTTCGTTCCAAGAATAATCTATCTCTCCATTTACCCATAAGTTTAGACAGATGTTCGGGTTCCATTCCGGCTGACCGGGCGATTTCTCCTAGGGGTTTTGTTACATGAGGGATATTTTTCCCTTCCCAGTTTCCCTTACGGGAAATATTATAGTAGGCACAAAATAAAGTGGCATCATCCCCTAGTAGAGATTCTACTTCCTCCATTGACCAGACATAAAACTTTCCTTCTACTCCTTCGGAATCCGCATCCTGGGCAGAATAAAACCCTCCTTCGCTACTCGTCATTTCTCTGAGTACCCAAGACAATGTTTCATCAATCCGTTCCTTGTACTTTTCTTCTCGGGTAATGGCATAGGCATCGCTCAAAACCCCGACCAGCAAGGCATTATCATATAACATTTTTTCAAAATGGGGAACCAGCCATTCATTATCGGTGGAATATCTGGCATATCCTCCTCCTAGATGATCATACAGTCCTCCATCGCTCATTTTATCCAGCGAGAGCAGTGCTTGTGCCAAGGCGACATCATTGCCAGTATAATAATGGTACTCCATCAACCATCGAATCGTCATTGTCCCCGGAAACTTCGGCGCTGATCCGAATCCACC
>JAHDCE010000034.1 GCA_020630045.1 Saprospiraceae bacterium
TAATGACTTCAGGTTTTACGTTTCCAATCGCAAATGTGTATGCGGAATCGCCGTAATATCCATTTAGCAGTGAACCGCAATCAACCGAAACTACATCTCCATCTTTGAATGGTTCATCATTTGGTATCCCGTGAACGACAGCATGATTTACCGAAATACACAATGTTGCCGGAAATCCGCCATACCCTTTAAATCCGGGTTTGGCTCCTTTATCTAAAATCAATTCTTCCGCTTTGCGGTCGATATCTTTTCCTGTAACCCCCGGTTTTAGTGATTGACCAACTAGGGCCAATGCTTCGGAGACAATCAAACAGCTTGTTCTAATGTGTTCGATTTGTTCCGGGGTTTTGTAAAATATGGTACGGGCCTTTCTACGCATTTCCATTACATACTGGCTCCGATGCCTTGCATTCCACTTCGACCTTTAAGTCTTCCGGATTTTACTAATCCGTCATACTTTCTCATGACCAAGTGGCTTTCTATTTGTTGAAGTGTATCCAATACTACCCCTACGATGATGATAAGAGATGTACCACCAAAGAACATCGCGAATCCGATATTTACACCGAACAATGCTATAAATGCTGGCAAAATTGAAATCAATCCAAGAAATATAGAACCTGGGAGCGTGATGCGTGTAACTACAGAATCAATGAATTCGGCAGTTTTGGTTCCAGGTTTAATACCGGGAATAAACGCGTTTTGACGCTTCAAGTATTCAGCATATTGTTTAGGATTTACAATCAAAGCGGTATATACATAAGTAAATACTACAACTAAGATAAAGTACACCACATTATATTGCCAGCTTGTAAAATCAGTCATACTTTGCAAAAAGGCCCCTGGAGTTCCTCCGTCTCTAGCTGCAAATTGAGCGGCTGTTGCCGGTAAGAACATAATTGCTTGGGCAAAGATAATCGGCATCACACCTGCAGCAATTACTTTTAAAGGAATATGGTCTCTTTGTCCGGCTACAGGAGCAATCGTACTTGAGCTACCGCGTCGTCCAACTGCACGTTTGGCAAACTGAATCGGAATTTTCCGAATGGCCTGAACAAGCATAACAGTAACTGCTACAACACCTACAAGCGCTACAATTTCCGCGATTAGGAAGAACAATTGGCTGATACGACTTGTAAATTCTGCGGCAATCGCTCCTGGAAGGGAAGCAATAATACCGATTGTAATCAAAAGAGAAACACCATTTCCAATTCCTCTATCGGTAATTTTTTCACCCATCCACATGGCAAAAATGGTACCAGTTGAAAGGATGATGATACCAGCTACCCAGAAGACATATACCGGAAGATCGGGAGAAACAGCTCCTTGATCCCAAACAGCCATCAAGTAACCACCGCCTTGAACCAAGGTAATTGCAACTGTTAGAAGACGGGTGATTTGAGTAATTTTCTTACGACCTGACTCACCTTCTTGTTGTTGCAATCGTTGAAAATAAGGAACGGCAAAACCCAACAACTGTACGATGATGGATGCCGAGATATAAGGCATGATACCCAAGGCGAAGATAGAAGCTTTACTAAAGGCACCACCGGTAAAGATGTTGATCAATCCCACTAAGTCATTGGGATTACCGGCAAGAAGACCTTCAGAAAGTTTTTCGCCATCAACGCCCGGAAGGACGATGTATGTGCCTAAGCGATAAATTAACAACATCCCCAATGTAAAGAGGATGCGTTTTCTCAATTCATCTATTTTCCAGATGTTGCGGAGGGTAGTAAAAAACTTATTCATGCGACCTTGTATTAAAGGGTTGTCAAAGAACCGCCTAGTGCTTCGATGGCTTGTTTTGCAGAAGCCGAGCAAGCATGCGCAGAAACTGCTAATTTAGCAGAAAGCTCTCCGTTGCCCAAGACTTTCACCAAGTCCCTTCGTTTTATAATTCCTTTTTCAAAAAGGACTTCGGGAGTTATTTCAGTAACATTATACTTTTCAGAAATTTCCTGAAGCCTTCCTAGATTTAACGGAATATAGTCTACACGGTTCGGATTTTTGAAGCCTCTTTTTGGCAAACGCATTTGTAAAGGCATTTGACCACCTTCAAAATTACGTTTTCTGCTATATCCCGAACGGGATTTTGCTCCTTTGTGACCACGAGTAGAAGTACCACCCCTTCCGGAGCCTTGTCCTCTACCAATCCTTTTATTCTTCTTGTTAGAACCTTTAGCTGGTCTTAGATTATGCAATTCCATGCCGCTACAATTTTATAGTGTATGTCCGGAAAGCCGGAATTATACTTCTTCTACTTTAACAATATGGGCAACTTTACGAACCATGCCCAAAATTTGAGGAGACACTTCCTTTTCGACTGAGTGGTTAATTTTTCTCAAGCCAAGGGATTTGATGGTATCCTTTTGTTTTTTAGTCTTTCCGATAATACTTCGGACTTGCGTAATTTTAATTTTCTTCGACATGACGAGAGAATTTTTCGCTGTTGTGTCAGATAAAGGAATGATTATCCATTAAATACTTTACTCAAAGGAACACGACGTTGACGTGCCACATCAAGTGGAGATCTCAACTTGTTCAAGGCGTCAATAGTGGCTTTGATTACGTTGTGAGGATTTGAAGATCCCTGTGATTTAGCCAAAACGTTTTGAACACCTGCAATTTCCAAAACGGCACGCATAGCACCACCTGCGATTAGTCCTGTACCATCAGAAGCGGGCTTGATCAATACCTTTCCGGCACCGTATTTCCCTTTCTGTTCGTGAGGAATTGTTCCTTTATACAAAGGAACCTTAATCAACTTTTTCTTTGCGTCATCGACAGCTTTAGAAATAGCCTCGGAAACGTCACGAGCTTTACCCAAGCCATGACCAACTGTTCCATTGCCATCACCAACTACGACAATTGCCGCGAAAGAAAAGGTACGACCACCTTTGGTAACTTTGGCCACACGATTCAAGTGAACCAATTTTTCTTTCAACTCTGTTTCAGTCGGTTTAACCCTATTAGGAGTTCTCTTTGCCATTGTTCCTTTTTTAGAAATTCAAACCACCTTCACGAGCACCTTCCGCAAGGGCCTTTACTCGTCCGTGATATAAATAACCGCCTCGATCGAATACCACTTTGGTAACACCTGCGGCTAAGGCTCTTTCTGCCAGTTTCTTTCCAACAACTTTCGCCATGTCCGTTTTATTCAAGGACTGGTCGACATCTTTTTCAAGAGTAGAAGCACTAACCATTGTGCGGCCTTGCGTGTCATCTACCAACTGGGCATAAATGCCTTTGTTACTTCTGAAAACTGAAACCCTAGGTCTAGCCGCAGTTCCGGATACTTTATTCCGGATACGGTAGCGGATATTCTGTCTTCTATTTCGCTTAGATACTTTCATTGGTTCTAATTGAATTATTTCACCAATTATTATTTCGCAGCAGTCTTACCTGCCTTTCTTCTAAGGATTTCTCCTTTGAATCTGATTCCTTTTCCTTTGTACGGCTCAGGCTTTCTGAAGGCTCTGATTTTGGCGGCCACTTGACCTATCAGTTGCTTATCGCAACTTTCCAATTTTACCGTCGGTCTTTGACCTTTTTCCATCGCCGTAGTCAATTTGACTTCGTGAGGGACATAGAACATGACCGGGTGGGAGTAACCAAGGAGCAATTCCAATAATTGTCCTTTGTTTGTACAACGGTAACCTACCCCTTCTAATTCAAGTTCTACGGTATACCCTTCATTAACACCAACAACCATGTTATTGATTAAAGAACGGTATAGTCCGTGCATAGCACGGTGTCTTTTTTGATCAGTAGGTCGAACGACTTTAATTTCGCCGTCTTCCAACTCTACTTTCAAATCCGGATCGACTTGTTGAGTCAATTCACCCTTAGGGCCTTTGACTTTCACCACATTGGCATCGCTAACCGAGAATTCTACTCCTTTTGGTAGCGCTATGGGCATTTTTCCTACTCGAGACATCGCTCAATGGATTTTTTGATTAGTAAACGTAACACAATAACTCACCACCTACATTCAATTGGCGTGCCTTCTTATCTGTGATGACACCTGAACTTGTGGATACGATACAGATTCCCAAACCATTGATGATACGTGGAATCTCAGTCGATTTCGCATATTTACGAAGACCTGGGCGACTGATTCGTCCCATTTTACGAATGACCGGTACTTTGGTCTTATTATCGTATTTCAAGGCAATCTTGATAATGCCTCCCTTACCTTCGTCGTCTGCGAATTTATACTTTAGGATATATCCTTGGCTGTATAGAATTTCCGTGATGGCTTTTTTCATTTTGGAAGAGGGAATCTCTACCATACGATGACCTGCCATCTGGGCATTTCTAATTCTTGTCAAGTAATCTCCAATTGGATCTGAAACCATGATTTAATGGACTTTGAAGTCAATAATTATTACCAACTAGCTTTTGTAATTCCCGGAATTTTTCCGGCATTTGCCATTTTTCGGAAAGCTACACGAGAAATACCGAAGTCTCTCATATAACCTTTCGGTCGACCGGTCAATTGACAACGGTTTTTCAAGCGCACTTTAGAAGAATTTTTAGGAAGTTTATCCAATTCATCGTAACGGCCTTCCTTTTTAAGTTGAGCACGAAGGTCTGCATATTTCGCGACCATACGTTCTCTTTTTCTCTGGCGTGCTATAATTGATTTCTTAGACATATCTGATGAGTTACCAATTAATTATTCTGTTGTCTGTTTTTGAACGGCATTCCCATTTCCGTCAACAGGGCCAATGCTTCCGCATCGGTTTGAGCGGATGTCACGAAAGTGATATCCATACCTGTGATTTTGGAAACTTTATCCAAATCAATTTCTGGAAAAATGATGTGTTCTTTGATACCCATGGTATAATTTCCACGTCCGTCAAAGCTCTTATCATTGATGCCACGGAAGTCACGTACACGAGGAAGAGCGATAGAAATCAAACGATCCATGAACTCATACATTTGTGTTCCTCTAAGTGTCACACGTACTCCAATTGGCATCCCTTCTCTAAGTTTAAAGTTAGAGACAGATTTTTTTGCTTTTACAGATACTGCTTTCTGACCTGCAATGGCGGTAATTTCCTTCATAGCAGTATCAATCAGTTTCTTATCGGAAGTTGCCCCACCAACACCTTGGTTGATACAAATCTTTTCGATTTTAGGCACTTGCATAATAGAAGAATACTGGAATTTTTCCATCAACTTCCCTTTGACTTCCTCCTCGTATTTTTTCTTAAATCGTGGTACGTAGCTCATCACTTGATAATTTCTCCAGATTTCTTAGAATATCTCACCAATTTACCATCGACCAATTTTCGACCGATTCTTGTACGCTCTCCTGTTTTAGGATCTACGACCATGAGATTGGAAATGTGTATGGAAGCTTCCATCTCCACTATTCCTCCTTGATTAGTTTCGGTGGGTTTCATGTGTTTTTTCACCATGTTCAACCCTTCGACTATCGCCCTATTTTGCTTAACCAGGACTTGTTTGACCACACCTTGATTTTTGGAGGCGTGTCGTGCCTTGCCGGCGATGACTTCCACCAAGTCTCCTTTTTTGATGTGGAGTTTTGGTTCGAACCTATGCTTTTTCACTTTCTTAGACATGATTGATACAGGTTTCGATGATTTACAATACTTCGGGTGCTAGAGAAACAATTTTCATGTATTCTCTTTCCCTTAATTCACGTGCAACAGGTCCGAATATACGCGTACCTCTAGGTTCTCCTGAAGCGTTGAGCAATACAACTGCATTGTCATCGAATCGGATATAAGAACCGTCTCGGCGACGAATTTCTTTTTTGGTACGTACCACTACAGCACGGGAAACCGTACCTTTTTTGATACCCCCCGGAGACACATCCTTAACCGTAACGACGATTTCGTCTCCGATGGAAGCATACCTCCTTTTGGAGCCTCCTAGGACACGGATACAAAGGACTTCTTTCGCCCCACTATTATCCGCCACTCTTAATCGGGATTCCTGTTGAATCATTTCCGTATAATTTATCGGGTTAAGAATTAACCCAGCTAATGATTATTTAACTTTCTCTACGATTTCGACCAAACGCCATCTCTTCTTTTTAGAGAGTGGGCGAGTTTCCATGATTTTCACCGTATCGCCAATGCTGCACTCATTGTTTTCGTCATGAGCCATGAACTTCTTTGAACGCTTCATTGGTTTACCATAAATCGGATGGGGAATAGTTCTAGAAACTACTACAGAAATGGATTTATCCATTTTATTGGAACTTACCACTCCGACACGCACTTTACGCAGATTTCTCTTCTCAGTTACTTTTTCTTCCATGATCGGTTGTAATTGTTTCTTTATTATTATTTCCCTTTTCTTCTTCGCTCACGCAATTTTGAGCGATTAGTCAACTGCTCCGGTGTCATTTCTGCAATTTCCCTCCTTCTGATTTCGGTATTTAACCTAGCAATGTCACGACGAACGTTGCGAATGAGAAGAGGGTTCGCTAAACCTTGCACAGCGTGCTCGAAGCGGATTTTTTGGATATAAGCCTCACTTTCGGCTAATTCCGTCTGCAATTCCTCTAGGGACATCGCATGTATTTCTTCGTACTTCTTGGTTGCCATCTTATCTTAATTTCAAGCAATTAACCAGTATAATCTTTTCTAACAACTACCTTGGTTTTTACCGGTAGTTTTTGAGCCGCCAAACGAAGGGCTTCGCGAGCCACGTCCTCTGGTACACCATCCATTTCGAACATGATTCGTCCGGGCTTAATGACAGCGACCCAATGGTCGAGACCACCCTTACCCTTACCCATACGTACTTCCAAAGGCTTTTTGGTAATTGGTTTGTCAGGAAAAATTCTAATCCAAACCTTACCTTCCCTTTTCATATAACGGGTCATGGCGATACGAGCAGATTCGATTTGTCTGTTGGTGATGCGTCCTGCATCTAGAGACTTCAATCCAAAAGATCCGAAATCAACCGTACTACCTCTGTAAGCTAGTCCACGATTCCTACCTTTTTGCTGTTTGCGATATTTAACTCGTTTTGGCTGTAACATCGTAATTAATTCTTCTAAATGAAGAGGATTCGAATGTGAAAAAAATTACACTTTTGAAACCCTCCCTAAAAAAGCGAGGCGAAGGTACGGATTTTTATCGAGAATCCGGCATTCTTCAGCCTTCAAATTATAGTCGATTATCTTCTTCTGCGATCGCCTCGACCTCCGCGATCACCTCTTCCTCCACGATCGCCTCCTCTTCCGCGGTTATTGTTTCTATCTCCGCGTTTTTTCTGAACGCCAACATTAGGAGACAAGTCACGCTTTCCAAGTACTTCACCTTTACAGATCCAAACTTTGATACCGATTTTTCCGTAAACGGTCTGTGCTTCAACAAGAGCGTAATCGATATCGGCACGGAAAGTATGCAAAGGAGTACGCCCTTCTTTGTATTCTTCAGAGCGAGCCATTTCCGCACCATTCAATCGTCCGGAAACGCGAACTTTGATTCCTTCTCCCCCTGCACGGATGGTAGACTGGATGGCCATTTTAATGGCACGGCGATAATTGATACGGGATTCGATTTGCTTAGCGATGGATTCGCCTACGATGTAAGCATCCAATTCCGGCTTGCGGATTTCAACGATATTAATTTGAACATCCTTGCCGGTAAGCTTTCGAAGCTCTTCGCGAATACTATCAACTTCACGGCCTTTTTGACCGATGATGATACCTGGGCGGGAAGTCCAGATAGTAACAGTAATACGCTTAAGTGTACGTTCGATGATGATTCTAGCTACACCACCTCTCTTTACACGAGCACGGAGATAATTTCGGATTTTTTCATCCTCCACTACCTTTTTAGCAAACTCTTTGCCTCCGAACCAGTTGGAGTCCCACCCCCTGATGATTCCGAGTCTATTCCCGATTGGATTCGTCTTCTGACCCATACAGATTTATCTGAAAGATTATTGAATTTTACTTTAGTCCATTTCTTCGACTTCCACCTCTTCTTCTTGACCCTCTTCGAGTTCTTCAGAAAGTGGAACCCTATTTTCGACAACCAGTGTCACATGACAGCTATGTTTGCGAATTCGGTGGGCACGTCCATGAGGAGCGGGACGGAATCTCTTCAACATCCTACCTTGATCTGAGAATATTTCCTTGATTACCAAGTCATACTCATCGGCATCTTGTCCGTATCCTGCTTTCACCTCCCAGTTCGATATGGCTGAAAGGACCAATTTTTCTAGCCATACAGCCGCCTCTTTCTTGGTATATTTCAAGATATTGAGTGCGTCGTCGACATTTTTGCCACGAATGATATCCACAACCAAACGCATTTTGCGAGCAGACATCGGACAATTTTTCAGCTTAGCAATAGCTTCCATTGTTCTTAATTAATGATTCGCTAAGAATTATTATTTCTTCTTGCCACCATGGCCACGGAAGGTCCTGGTAGGGGCGAATTCGCCCAATTTATGTCCCACCATATTTTCGGTAACATAGACCGGAATAAATGTTTTTCCGTTATGTACTCCGATGGTTTCACCCACCATATCAGGGATAATCATTGAAGACCTTGACCAAGTTTTGATAACGGTCTTTTTCTTTGATTGCTTAGCTTTTTCAAGCTTAGTAAGCAATTTGTGAAATACGTATGGTCCTTTTTTCAGTGATCGAGCCATGGTTCAATTATTTCTTATTCTTTTTCTTACGCTTAGTAATAATTAGGCGACTTGAATATTTTTTCGGATTTCTGGTTTTTTGACCTTTGGCCATAATCCCCGTTCTAGAACGTGGATGTCCACCAGAAGCCCTTCCTTCACCACCACCCATCGGGTGATCGACAGGGTTCATTGCTACACCCCTTACTCGAGGCCTTCTTCCTAACCAACGGTTGCGTCCTGCCTTACCAAGAACCTGAAGTCCATGATCGGGGTTTGAAACAGTACCTATGGTTGCTTTACAAGTCAAAAGGATTCGTCTTACTTCGCCAGAGGGAAGTTTGATTGCAGCATATTTTCCTTCACGACCAGCAAGTTGGGCATATGTACCCGCACTTCTCGCCATGGTGGCACCTTTGCCCGGTCTTGTTTCAATCGCATGGATGACAGCACCCAAAGGAATATCTGACAAGTACATAGAATTACCGACCTCAGGAGTCGCTTTACTACCTGACATGATAGAGTCTCCTACTTTGATTCCATCAGGAGCAAGGATGTATCTCTTTTCACCGTCTTCATATTGAACAAGACAGATGTATGCAGAGCGATTGGGATCGTACTCGATAGTTTGTACTGTTCCAACTACATTATCTTTGTCCCTTTTGAAATCGATGATACGATAGCGACGCTTGTGTCCACCACCTCGGTTACGGACAGTCATCCGACCTTGGTTGTTACGTCCACCAGACTTCTTCAAAGGAGCCAAAAGGCTCTTTTCAGGTTTCTTAGCCGTAATTTCCGTAAAGGCATTTCCTACCTTAAATCGAGAACCCGGACTTGTTGGTTTATACTTTTTAACCGGCATTTTGCTCAGTTTTAGCTACTAATTCAAGAATTAATTATTCTTCACCGTAAAAATCGATGACATCTCCTTCCGCCAATCGGACAATTGCCTTTTTGTAGGCAGGTTTACGTCCTTTGACAATACCTGATTTGGTATTTCGGCTTTTGGCCTTGGCCGGCATTCTCACCGTATTTACACTCAAGACGGAAACATTGTACATTTCTTGTACAGCACTTTTGATTTCAATCTTGTTTACTCTTTTATCCACTACAAATGAGTATCGGTTCTGGCTCTCTGCTAGATTTTCCGATTTCTCGGTGATTAGTGGACGAATTAATATGGTCTTTGCCATCGCTAGGAAATTTTACTTGTGCTTACGCAAAGGTTTCTTTAATTTTTTCTAGAGAGCTTTCCGCAATGATTAACGTATTCGCGTTCATCATTTCGTAAACATTGAAGTTACTCGCCGAGGTTGTTTCGGCTCCTGGAATGTTTCTCCCGGACAAGTACAAAGTACTATCATAATCAGGAGTAACCAACAAAGTCTTTTTGTCCTTAAGTCCAAGATTGGCTAGGATATTCAAGTAAGCCTTTGTTTTAGGCGCATCAAAAGAAAAGTCCTCAACAACAATCAAGTTTCCACTAGCAGCACGATCAGAAAGAACTGATTTGCGAGCCAATGTTTTAACTTTTTTATTCAACTTTTGGCGATAGTTTCTTGGCCTAGGTCCAAAGATACGTCCACCTCCACGGAAGACCGGGCTTTTGATAGATCCCGCCCTAGCGGTACCAGTACCCTTTTGTCTTTTCAATTTTTTGGTGGAACCTGTAATTTCACCGCGCTCTTTCGACTTGTGAGTTCCTTGACGTTGATTAGCTAAGTAAGCCTTCACAGCCAAGTAAACGACATGTTCATTCGGTTCTATACCGAAGATATTGTCTGGCAAATCAACAGATTTTCCTGTTTTCTGCCCTTCTATATTTAGTACATCCAATTTCATGACGGCATTACTTTTCGATGATTACAAATGCCCCCTTATGACCAGGAATGGCACCCTTAACTAATATCAAATTCTTGTCAGGAAACATTTTCATCACTTCCAAATTGGTCACTTTGACCCTTTTGTTCCCCATTTGGCCAGCCATCTTAAGTCCTTTTACAACTTTTGCAGGATAAGAACATGCACCAATTGCACCAGGAGCTCTTAAGCGGTTATGTTGACCGTGGGTAGCCTGACCGACACCACCAAATCCGTGGCGTTTGACGACCCCTTGGAAACCTTTACCCTTAGATGTTCCGCTGACGCTGATAATATCACCTTCTTCGAATACATCTTCGATGGTAACAGTATCTCCTAGGGCCTTTTCCAAATCACAATCCCTGAATTCTACAAGTTTGCGCTTCGGAGAAGTTCCGGCTTTTTCAAAATGACCAGCCATGGCCTTTGAAGTTCTTTT
Organism: Saprospiraceae bacterium; assembly: GCA_020630045.1. Lineage (GTDB taxonomy): Bacteria > Bacteroidota > Bacteroidia > Chitinophagales > Saprospiraceae > JAHDCE01. Next base: position 10,937 of record JAHDCE010000034.1, read on the forward strand.
TGCTTTAGCCTCAGCATAAGCAAGTTGGATGGAATTGTATCCATCAGAATCTTCTGTATTGACTTTGGTGACGACACAAGGACCGGCTTCTACAACTGTACAGGCAATATTCTTTCCTGCTTCAGTGAAAATACTGGTCATGCCAATTTTACGTCCGATTATTCCGTTCACGATATATCGGTTTTAATATTTTTACCTCCAATACGGAGTAAAATAGTTTTAAAATTATCCGGCAAAATCCGGAATGTAGTCCCGCCTTGTTACAACTGAAAAGAGGAATGTTTAAATCAAGTAAGTTTTACTTGAATATCTACACCACTTGGCAGTTCCAACTTAGACAATGCGTCTACGGTTTTTTGCGTAGGCGAATAAATTTCAATAAGGCGCTTGTGGGTGCGCAACTGGAACTGCTCTCGAGATTTCTTATTCACGTGCGGAGAACGTAGCACAGTGTAGATTTTCTTCTCGGTTGGCAGAGGAATCGGACCAGTTACGACGGCACCACTGCTCTTTACAGTCTTCACAATCTTCTCAGTTGACTTGTCAACTAAATTGTGATCGTAAGAACGTAGCTTTATCCTGATTTTTTGATTCATAACCTTTTTATAGTCTGAAGGTATTCTTTAAATTGGGGTGCAAATATACAATATTTGCACCCCTTTCCAAATCTTTATTGTAATTATTATACTTTAATTTCTCCTTTCGCTTTCGCGATAACCTCTTTAGAGACACCTGATGGCGCTTCCGCGTAGTGGGAGAATGTCATTGTAGAGTTCGCACGACCTGAAGTCAAAGTACGAAGATCGGTTACATAACCGAACATCTCCGACAATGGCACATCTGCTTCGATAGCAACAGCACCACCAGAACGTGGCTCTTGGGCCTTAGGCAAGCCACGACGACGGTTCAAGTCACCGATAACAGAACCTACATACTCTTCAGGAGTAATGATTTCAAGTGCCATGATTGGCTCCATGATAACCGGGCGACACTGAGGAGCAGCAGCTTTGAAACCTTCCTTCGCACAAAGCTCGAAGGCAAGCGGTTTAGAATCCACAGAGTGCATAGATCCATCATATACACGGACTTTCATGGAGTCGATGTTGTATCCGGCAAGGATACCGTTGCCCATCATAGAACGGAAACCATCTTTGATTGGCTTCATGTAGTTCTTATCGATAGAACCACCGAAGATTGCCCAATCGAACTGAAGCTTTTCTTTTCCACTCTTGAAATCTTCGCTATCCAAGAACTCTTGGTCAGCAGGTCCGATTTCAAATTCCATATCTGCGAACAAACCGGAACCACCAGACTGTTTTTTCAATCTTTCACGGTGTTTCACAGAAGTATTCAACGCTTCTTTGTAGTTTACTTGTGGTTGACCTTGGTTACACTCGACTTTGAATTCACGCTTCAAACGGTCGATGATAATTTCCAAGTGTAACTCACCCATTCCACTGATAATGGTCTGTCCGGTGTCCTCATCAGAACGAACGACGAATGTCGGATCCTCTTCTGCCAGCTTAGACAATGAAAGACCTAATTTATCCAAGTCTTTTTGAGTCTTAGGCTCAATAGCAATGGAGATTACCGGATCAGGGAATGTCATGGATTCAAGAACAATCGGATTGTTCAAGTCACAGATGGTATCACCTGTACGCAAATCTTTAAAACCAACTGCAGCAGCGATATCACCAGCTTCTACACGTTCGATTTGCTTTTGATTTTTCGCATGCATTTTATACAAACGAGAAATACGTTCTTTCTTACCGGAGCGAGTGTTCAAGACATAAGAACCTCCTTCAAGAACCCCTGAATAAGCACGAATGAAAGCCAAACGACCTACGAATGGATCGGTAGCAATCTTAAATGCCAATGCAGCAAACGGATCATCGTTAGTGGGCTCGCGAGAAACTTCTTCCTCGGTCTTAGGGTTAGTCCCTTTTACAGCTCCGATATCAAGTGGAGACGGGCAGAATGCACAAACAGCATCCAATACAGCCTGTACCCCTTTATTTTTAAATGCAGAACCACACATCATCGGTACGAACTTAGCGTCCAATACAGCGGAACGAATCGCATTCAACATTTCTTGTTCAGTGATGGAATCTTGGTCTTCGAAGAATTTCTCCATCAAAGATTCATCATATTCAGCGACGGCTTCCAATAGCAATTCACGACGTTCGAGAACTGTTTCAGCCAAATCTTCAGGGATATCGATCTCTTCGAAAGTCATACCCATATCGTGCTCATTCCAAACAATAGCTTTGTTTGTGATGAGGTCGACCACACCTTTAAATGTATCTTCTGCTCCGATAGGAACTTGAAGGGCAACAGCAGGTGTACCGAATTTTTCTTGAACATCTCTTACGACAGAAAAGAAGTCTGCTCCCGAACGGTCCATTTTATTAACGAATCCGATACGAGGAACATTATAATTATCAGCCAAACGCCAGTTTGTTTCTGACTGAGGCTCAACACCTGAAACTGCACAGAATAAGAAAACAAGGCCATCCAATACACGAAGTGAGCGGTTTACCTCAACGGTAAAGTCCACGTGACCGGGAGTATCGATGATATTGAAAGTATATTCCTGATCCTTCCAGTTCCAGGTTGTAGCAGTTGCAGCAGAAGTAATAGTAATACCTCTTTCTTGCTCTTGCTCCATCCAGTCCATCGTAGCAGCACCATCGTGCACCTCTCCGATTTTGTGACTGATACCCGTATAGTATAGGATACGTTCAGTTGTAGTAGTTTTTCCGGCATCGATATGCGCAGCAATACCGATATTTCTTCTATAAGTCAGATCCTTGGCCATGACTGATTATTGAATAATTATTAATTGATGAAATTAGAATTATACACGGAAGTGTGCGAAAGCTCGGTTAGATTCCGCCATTTTGTGCGTATCTTCTTTACGCTTAACAGCAGCACCTTCTCCTTTGCTTGCAGCTATCAATTCTGCAGACAATTTTTGAGCCATGCCTTTACCACTACGCTTACGAGCGAAACTAATCAACCATTTCATACCAATGGAGAGTTTACGTTCCGAACGGATTTCGGTAGGTATTTGGAATGTCGCACCACCGATACGGCGGCTTCTTACCTCAACTTGAGGCATTGCATTATTCAGTGCTTTTTTCCAGATACTATGTGGATCTTCGTTTGTCTTATCAGCGATAATATCCATTGCATCATAAAACACTTTGAAAGCGGTGCTTTTTTTGCCTTCTACCATCATGTTGTTGACAAAACGAGTCACCATCGTATCTTGAAAACGTGGATCGGGAGCAAGTACCCGCGGTTTCGGTTTCCTTTTCCTCATCTTAACTCAATTATGATTTATTCAAATCGATTTTCAAAAAATTATTTAGGACGCTTGGTTCCATACTTAGAACGACCTTGTTTACGATCGTTCACACCAGCGGTATCCAATGCGCCACGAACGA
>JAHDCE010000664.1 GCA_020630045.1 Saprospiraceae bacterium
ATCTTGATCTTTCATCTGTTTATTCTTCTACGAGTTCAAGTTCGATTTGCTTTTTGGCCAAATCCGCTTTGATGACCACGACTTCAATGGTATCTCCCATCTTGAGTTCATTTTGGGAATATGTACCTTTGATTTTCATACGTCCATCCAAGATAGCATAAGGTTCGGATAAAGAATCGAACCTGACCATTCCATCGGTTTTCAATAATTTCAACGAAGAAACCTCGATCGATAATACCGGTGATGACTCCTTCAAACGTTCTTCCGACTTGGTCTTTGATGAATTCGACCTGCTTGTATTTGACCGATTCACGCTCGGCAGACATCGCTTTTCGTTCTTGTGCCGAAATGTGTTTGCATCCCATTTCCAAATCCTCCTTATCAGTTCTATGTGATTCGTTGAGATTCAATTCTAACAGTCGGTGAACCAATACATCCGCATATCGTCGGATTGGAGATGTGAAATGCGCATAATTGGTAAATGCCAAACCGTAATGTCCGATATTGTCGGTGGAATAAACCGCTTTTGCCATCGTACGGATAGCCATGGGTTCAAGGATTTTATATTCAGGATTTTTACGGGCTTGCTCCGCCAAATTATTGAATGCTTTTGAAATGGCCTTCGGATTGGACACATCCATATTCAAACCGATTCCTTTTGCGAACAATGCGAAGTCCAATAACTTGGCCGGATCCGGTGAATCGTGGATTCGATAAACGAAAGGAATTTCCTTGGTTTCTTTTTTCCCTTTTTTATCAATGAATGTGGCGACTTCCCGATTGGCCAACAACATAAAGTCTTCAACGAGCTTGTGAGCGTCTTTCCGTTCTTTGACATAAACGGACAAGGGCGTTCCTTCTTCGTCTAATTTGAACTTAACTTCTTCGGCTTCGAAAGCGATGGCTCCATTTTTGAATTTTTGCTTTCGCAAAACATAAGCGATGCGGTTCATCACCTTCAACTCAGCTGCGAAATCGCCTTTTCCGGTTTCAATGATTTCCTGGGCTTCTTCGTAGGTGAATCGACGATCGGAATGAGTAATGGTTTTACCGAACCAGCGATCGACTATCTTATCATCCTTATCAAAAGTGAACACTGCGGAAAAAGTGAATTTATCTTCATTCGGTCTTAATGAACACAAACCGTTCGACAGTTCTTCGGGTAACATGGGCAATACCCGATCTACCAAATAAACGGAAGTGGAACGCTTGTATGCTTCCTTGTCCAATGCCGTATCCGGCTTGACATAATGGGTCACATCGGCGATATGGATTCCGATTTCCAAAAGACCGGCATCTAAGTAGCGAATGGATAAGGCATCATCAAAATCTTTGGCAGTATCGGGATCGATGGTGAAGGTTGTCACCTCTCTCATATCACGCCGTCTGGCCAATTCTTCTTCGTCCAGTTCCAAGGACAACGCAGCGGATTCTTCTAGGACTTGTTGAGGAAATTCGAGTTCGAAACCGTTGTTGATCAAGATAGATTTCATTACAATATCACTACTCCCCTCTTCTCCTAGGACAGACGTCACTTTTCCTACCGGACTTTTGCCCGTTCCGGTATTCCATTGGATGACTTTCACGATGACTTTATCCCCTTCTTTGGCTTTCAGGGTATTTCTATTGTCCACATAAATGTCCATTTGCATATCAGCATCAGGGATTACGAATGCGTAATTTTTAGACAATCTTATGGTTCCGATGAAATGTTCGGTAGCGCGTTCAATCACCTCGGACACGACTCCTTCAGGTCTTCTTCCTCTAGGGGAACGAGTGACAACTACACGGACACGGTCGCCGTTAATGGCGGTATTTAAAGCTCGTGCAGGAATAAATACATCCTGAGCTAAATCATCGCAAGCGACAAAGGCACTACCGTTGCGTGTCATATCGACGATACCCTCATGGGTTTTCACTTTCACATCGGAAACGGCGTATTTATTCAATCTGTATTTGTTGTCTGTTACATGAAGTAACTTTCCGTCTTTCACCAATGTTTCCATAGCGTGAATAACGGAGGGGGAATTATTATCAATCTTGAGTTTTTTGATGACTTGTCGTGGATTCATTCGTTGTTTAGGAAATCGCTTAAACAGTTTTACGACTTGGGATTTAAGTTCTTTTTGACCGAGTTTACGGCCCTTTATCGGGTTTTTACTTTTTTTCTTTTTTGACATTTTAATTATTGTTTTGAACTGTTGCGGATATAGAAAATTATCCTAAACAATTCCTATTGTTTAAATTGAACTCAACCTAGAACAGGCTAAGATT